>JBHAMS010000067.1:0-7409 GCA_041828405.1 Candidatus Dojkabacteria bacterium | reverse complement strand
GTTGATGACTCCTAGTAGTACTTCTACGCAGTATTCTTTGTCTGTTGTTTTTAATTCTGTGCAGAGTGCTAATTCTACTGTTGTTGTTAAGAATAGTGGTAGTGGTGAGGAGGTTGTGTCGTATACTGCGTCTAAGAGTTTTAGTAGTGTTGTTGTGAGTAGTCCGAGTATTCAGAAGGGGCAGAGTTATGATGTGTATGTTAATGGTAGTAAGGTTGCTACTTTGACGGTTTCTAATGTTGTTACTAGCTACGGTAGTGGTGGTATGCAACAGATGGGAGGAGGCAGGATGAGGTAGCTTTTTTTGATTTTCCTCACATACGCTGTTGATGTGTGTGTGAGGAATTTTCATCTTTGTTATGAATGTTAATAAAGTGTTGTTGTTATGCATTTTGGTTGAGAAAATAGCTGTTTTTAAGGTATAATATATATGTGCATGTTAAGTGTACGACTTGTTCTTTTAAATCAACTACTGGAGGAGTAATGAAAATTGAGAAGTATTGTTATTATCGAAGCTACAGGGGAAGTCTGAAAAAAATCAAGCTACCTAGTGTAGCTGATAAGGAGAGGGAGAGGATTGAAGCAGTTACTTGTTGGCGTTGGTTTGTACCAATGATGGCTGGTTTGATTTCTGTTTTTCTTTTTGTTGTTGTCGCTCTTCTTCAATGGAGAATTGTTTGGTTATATGTGTTGTTGCCGATTTTGGCACTTGTTTTTTTTGTTTATTCCAATGAGCAGTATGTGATTTGGAAAAAGATATTTTTTAAGTAGTTGCAGATATTTCCTTTTATGGAGATATAACAAGTTTAGCTGTTTACAAATTTTATTAGAGGTGAATAATGAGTGATGATTTTAAGAGGATTGTGAGTAGTAGTTGTTGGATTGTTCCGTTACTGTTTTCATGGTTTTTGATGGTAGTTTTTATCCTACTAATTCCTTTTATTGGTGAATACCCTATTTTACTGTTATTGCCAGTAGTATTTTTCATACTGTTGTTTTATGCTTCTCATCAGTATGGGAAGTGGTATTCTTTTAGTAAGGATAAGTAATTTGTAAACATGGGAAGGAGTAGAATTTAGTCTACTGATTGATAGTTTTGCTATCTTTGGTGTCTTCTACTCCTTCTGTTTTTTTTTGATATTCATAATTGGTATAATGTTATTTGTGTTTTAATAAACATCTAAAATTTTAATTGAGATATATGGATATTTTTACTTCTACTGGTGGTGTTTTAATTAATGGTGATGGTAAGATATTTTTGACTAGAAAGATAGAGAGAAATGAGTGGAGTCTGCCTAAAGGTGGTCAGGAGGATGGTGAGAGTTTAATTGATACAGCGAAGAGGGAGATTGAGGAGGAGACTGGTTTTAGAAATATTGAGTTGGTTAGTGATGAGCAGATAGGTCATAATTATTTTGAGTTTGTGAATCCTAAAACTGGTAAACGCTCTGGTAAGAATGTATATTTTTACCTTTTTAGGATTATTAATGATGAGAGGATTGATACTCCAGAGATGGTTAAGGAGGGTTTTGAAGGTAGATGGATGGATTTTGATGAGGCTTTGGATTTGATTTCTTTTGATGCTATCAAGGTTGTGGTTAAGAATGCTCAGAGATTGTTGAGGGTTTAAGGTTGTTTTTGAATGCCTAGTGATAGCAAACTTCAGGGTTTGTCTCGTTGGGTTCGTGCTGGTATGGTATGGCGATGTAAGGGCAATCCTCTGATAGTGAGGATACTTCTTTGACTATAGAGAATGGTTTGCAGTAAGATGCGAATGCACTTATGTTTTCTGCAAATTCTTTACAGTCTGCATCTGTTCTTAGTTCTCTCTCTATGCAGTTTAAAGTTGAGGAGTACTGGATGAACAACTGATTCCACTCTAATGGCGGACGAATTGTATCCATGTCGAGGAGATCTCTTCCACATGGTTCATCGCAAGCCGCTTGGTATGGGCCCCAGTGCTTGTATGGAGGTGCTTGTGGAGTTATTGTTGGTATAGATTGTGTAGGTTCTATACTTGGTGTCTCCACTGGAGGCAAGCTTGTTGGGACCTCAGTCAGAACCTCTGTTGGAACCTCCGTTGGGATTTCCGTTGGAATTTCCGTTGGAATCTCCGTCGAGGTTTCCGTAGGTACTAATGTTGCCGTCGGTAACGGCGTTTTGGTTGGCTTGCATGTCGGCTTTAATGTTGCTGTTGGTGCCACTGTCTCCGTGGGTTCAGGAGTCTTTGTCGGCTTCGGTGGACATGGGGGGACACCAAATCCACCACCAGCTACATTTGCACTTCTGTCCACAATTTTCTTCATTAGAAGCACTTACTTCTAATATAGTGCTACATAGAAGTAGCACACACAATACCAATATTAGAATTTTACGCATTTTTACCTCTTTTCTTCTTCTTCTGTATAAGAAGAAATAATATGAGCAATAATATGGAAAATGGTTATATACCTGATGTATTAAGTAAGTTTATGGTGCTGAATCTTATTATTAGTTACCTAATAGCATAAGAAACAGATACTGTTTTTCAACCTCGAGTTAGATGATAAGAAAGTCGTATCCTATCAACTAAATGAACCATTCCGAAGCTATGCAAAAGTGGGGGAACTCCCATCTGGGGTGGAAGATTTCAAACTTCTCCAATTTGTTGAAGAGGCACTAATGCCGCTATTCCAACAAGTGAAAAAGGTTCAGGAAGAGATGAATTTGATAGTAGCTGAAAGTAAGAGTAAGCCTTATGTAAAGCTCGATTACAAGCTCTAACACTTAGAAGGAAGATAGGACTCCAACTTTATACAGATCTTCTCTTTGAGCCTGACATATTTTTTACTGTTCCGTGAATTTCTTTTTTATGCATCGTTGCAGCTGCTAATCCCATATCCGACTGAGGAACTTGCAAAACCTTCCGACTTGAACGTCTATCTCCTAATCTCTGAGCCGCTTTCTCAAGAAGTTTTGTATTTCCACTTCTTTCAATCTCTGTTGCTCGAGATCCAGACTTTGTAACCGCATCTAGTCGTCTATTTCGGGATAAAGAGACTTCCTGCTTTCCCTTTTTACCTACAGCCTTATACTGAGCTCTTATATGTGATTGTGTTTTAGACATAAATCTAAATTGAAAAGTTATTAATTATCTTAGCAAATTAGAGCGCAGACTGCCAGATATAAAAATCACTATTCAAGACATATATCGCTGCGGTATAATAAGAAATTATGGAACTACCATTCAGATTTAAGAAGACTTACAAAAGTGAAAAGAATACTAGAAAAGATAGTATCGATAAACTTCTAAATGACGCTGGATGGATAGTCACTCAAACAAAAGAAGACCTCACGAACAGTAGCAAGGAAGCAATCGTTGAATTTGAAACCGTTTCAGGACGTGCAGACTACTTATTAACCTTTAATGGGAAAGCAATAGCAATTGTAGAAGCCAAGAAAGATAACACCTCAACAGAAGGAGTAATTGCTCAAGCCAAGAGATATGCTCAGGATATAGATCTTCCTAAGCTTTTTGGAGAATACAAAGTACCATTCATATACAGTACAGACGGGAACGAAATTACATTTCAAGAGTTACATATCAGTAATACAATACCAAGACGTGTAAAAGGATTTCATACACCAGAAGTACTAAACGAACTACTTTCAGACTCAAAAAACGAAGCATTAAGAGAACTTAAAACAGAACAAGTTATTGAGAAGTATGGACAAAAAGGATTAAGGAAATATCAAAAGGAAGCAGTCGAATATGTAGTGAAACGAATACTCGAAGGCAAAAGAAAAGGTCTTGTTGCAATGGCAACAGGTACAGGTAAAACCTTTATGGCCTCAGCACTAATCTATCACTTAATGAGAACAGGATATTTCAAACGAATCCTATTTCTTGTTGATAGAAGATCACTTGCTTCTCAAGCAATATCAGCATTCTCAACATTTGAGCCAGTAACAGGACAGAAATTTAACACTGTATATCCAGTATATTTTGATAGATTGTTTAAAGGAGACGAAGATTCAAAAGACCTAGGAGCAGAACAATTACAACTAAAGAATTTGAAGAACAGACAGAATGTGAACTCATTTGTCTATGTATCAACAATTCAAGGACTATACGCAACATTGACGGGAAGAAAAGTAAGTTATACAGACATTGAAGATGAGAACTGGGAAGAGTTAGGGGATTCAGAAATCAAATACAATCCAGATTTTCCAATTGATAGCTTCGACTTAATCATTTCAGACGAATGCCACAGATCAATTTACAACAAGTGGAAATACGTTCTGGATTATTTCGATAGTTATCAAATTGGATTAACAGCAACCCCAGCCGCTCATACAGCCGCATATTTTGATTGTCATACAGAAAAGGACATCTACTACTACCCATATGAGAAAGCTGTACACGAAGGATACTTAGTAGATTTTGACGCTGTAAGAATTCAAACAGACATCGATATGGCAAAAGAAATTGAGCTTCAAAAAGGAGAAGCAGTAGAAGTTAGAGATAAAGGTGGTACATACAGATTTAGTACATTCCTTGAAGACGAATTAAACATTCAAACAGCTTCATTAGAAAGAAAGGTTACAGTCGAAGACAGAAACAGAAAGATAGTACAGGAAGTACTTTCATACATTAAAAAAGACGGAGAAAGGATACCTAAAACAATATTCTACGCAGTAAACGAAGATCACGCTGATCAATTGGTAAAACTATTACAAGAAGAGATAAAGGATCCAGATGAAATTCAAAAAATTACATATAGGATTGATAAAGCAAATAGTTGGATAAGACATTTCAGGAACGAGAAGAAACCAAGTATTGTTGTTTCAGTAGATATGCTTTCAACAGGTGTTGATATTCCACAAGTAGAAAATCTTGTACTAATTCGTCCTATTAGATCAAGAATACTTTACGAACAGATCATAGGAAGAGGTACAAGACTTTGTAACGAGATAGGAAAGACCCATTTCACAGTATTTGACGCAGTTGGGGTAATAGAGTTTATGCAGAAAGAAGGAGGTGTAATGGAGCCTACAGCCCCTTCAAACACCAAGTCCATAGAGGAGGTGGTAGAAGAATTAGAAAATGAAACGAATATTGATAAAAACGCCAAGATTCTAGCAAACAAGCTAAGAAGAATGGATAAAAATATTACTGAAGAAGGAAGACAAGAACTAGAAGATAGGTTTGGAATTGAAAAAGATGGATTACTGAAACTTGCAGACTCTGTGCAAGATAGACTATCAAGCAAGAACGAACAAGAATTAGAAAGATGGGGAGATGCGAACTGGATCACATTTGTTAAAAGATACCCAAGATATAGAGATGGTCTGATTGTTTCCAGAGAGAGACAAGCAAAGATTGTAACTTCTGAGTATCTTTTCAAAACTACAGATGGTAGAGATCTAAAACCAGAAGACTACCTAGAATCATTCAAGACGTACATAAACGATAACAAGCATACTATACAAGCATTAAGAATACTTCTAGAGAATCCAAAAGACTTCACCAGAAAGGCATTTAACGAACTAAAAGAGCAATTGAAGAATACTCCTGAGATGTTTACAGAGAGAAGATTACAGGAAGCCGCAGAACAGATTATAGAAGAAGAAACAGATGCAGACCTCTACTCTTTTGTCTCATACGCAGTGTATGGAGGGGAGTTGCTATCTCCACAAGAAAGGGTTGATAATGCTTTTAATACTATGAAATTAGATGAATATACTCAACAACAGTTACAATGGTTAAATCTTGTAAAGAATCATCTCACTAGAAATGTTGTGGTAGAAAAAGAAGATTTTAATAATCTCCTTACTTTTAAAAGAAAAGGTGGTTATAACAAAGCTAATACTGATTTTAATGGTGAATTACAGTATGTAATTGCAGATATGAATCAGAGAGTATTACAAGGAGGCGAAAGATGAATGAGGTCAAGTATCTATCTGAATTCTTAGGTGTATCCAAGGATGACCTCGAAAAGAAAAGTGTGTTCAACAGAGTTGTTGGATATGACTCATTTTTGTTTATTGATCCACGATTACTAGGAACACTATCACTCCCAGAATTTAAAGAGGCTCACGACAAATTTTACAGCTATTTTAGCGATATTCTAGGTTTGCTTGATTACTACATAAGAACAGGAGAGAAAGATACAGATGCAATAGCAAAAGCACAGAAGCTTCTTTCCATAAAAGAAATCAAAGGTGTTGGATTAGGCTATAGTACAAAAAGCGATAATGGAGGAGGAGTTGGATCAGTATTAGCATCCCAACTAGCTGAAGACGGAGTAATGCTATTGAAATACGGAGAGAATGATCCAAGGATTTTTGAATTGCTTGGATTGTTTAGAAAGAACTTCGGACCAGACAGGCTAAGTGATATGGTCGTAAGCATACTGGTAGATGACTTCATTACCTATACTCAAAGGGTTATGTCTGAGCTTAAGTTATCACCAAACGGAGAGTTTAATATCAATAAATCTAAATACCAATTGATTACACTTCCTGACAATTCTCCTTTAATAATGATTCCAAAAGAAGTACTGTCAAAATTCCCTATTTCGCTAGATTTTTCGAATATTTCTGAAACAATAATTCATAATGAAGTTCTTCGAGAAAAAGTGAACAAAGATCTTGGAGATAAATGGTATGAGAAACTTAAGAAGAGTAAAGATAAAAGACGTGAGGTATTCTATCCTGATTCACTGGCTATTAATGAGCTCATAAAACTGACACTATCCAGATCTCCTCAACAATATGACATTACACTAGACGAAGAAGGAGAGGTTAACTGGTTGGAAATTGCACGACAACTTCTTAAGAACAATCCATTTCTTGATAAATCAATAATCAACAGTAAAGAAGATTTGGTTAAATTTGTAGACCTCATTATTGATCATTATAAATATATTATTGAAGATGGTGGAGGAACAATGCATCTATACACAGCCACAGGGAAAATAAAAAGAGAGAAATTTGCACAGAACCTTTTTAGAAGTATCGCCCATCTACCTGCTAAGGAACGTGATATCGATATGTCACCTGAGGTGAATATGGGCAGAGGACCAGTAGACTTTAAATTCAGCAAAGGTTTCAGCACTAAAGTCATAATTGAGATGAAATTATCTAAAAACAACATTAAAGATAAGGCCTTAAAACAGGTAGACCAGTACCTCAAATCCGAAGAAGCGGAATACGGATATCTTTTAGTCATTAAGGTACAAGAAGAAGATCAAACAAAAATTGACGAACTTCTTAATTTGGAGAAAGAAGAGACTTTGAATGGGAATAAATTTCCTAAAATTGTTATTATAGATGGCTTACCCAAAAAGAGTGCAAGTAAATTATAAATACAAACAAATATGACACAACAAGAATCAGACATAGTAAATAAACTTTGGGGATACTGT
>JBHAMS010000066.1:0-22154 GCA_041828405.1 Candidatus Dojkabacteria bacterium | reverse complement strand
CTTTTACTATTTTTACTTTCAAATCTTATCCATTGCTGTTCTGGGTTGTCTCTTTTTCCAAAGTTTACTGTGAAGTTTGGGTTTTTGTTTTGATATATGGTAGTACTGTTACTATCTAAAAGTGTTATTTCATCATTGGGTTTTGTTTTAGTAGAGGTATATGCAAAAACAGAGATAGCGAAAGAGAAGATAGTAATAGAAGAAGAAATATTGTTTTTTTCTTAGGATAAAAGTGTTTGATTGGATTCTTTTTTGCGATTTCTCTCAGGACAGATTTCATGATGTTAAATAGTAACACAAATATTTAATGAAGACTATTATGTTTAACCTATCTTTCTAGGAAGGAATAAATCATAGAGAAATTATATTAAAAGTAGATGTAGACATATAGTGTGAGAAAGATAGGATATCATTGTAAAATCAACAAAAACACATTTGCATGTACCTCATAGTATCTTAAATATTTCTGAAAAAGTTTGAACAAACTCTTACTGGAAGAGAACATCCTCACAAGTTCAACGCATTCGCATTCAAATTCAATTCATCTATCAATCTTTGGTAATATCTAAGGTTATGTATTGTGGCCAGAGTCATACCTGTTGCCTCCCCTGCTTTTAGCAGATGATGAACATATGCCCTATTAAAGTTCCTACATGTATAACAATCACAATTAGAATCAATTGGTCTCTCATCCACAGAATACTCTGCATTCATTATCCTTAAAACCTCTCCATTGATATCAGAGGAGTACAAAGTCCCATGTCTAGCATTTCTAGTAACAAGGACTGTATCAAAAACTGTATAACCTAATTTTGAACATTTACGAATATCTTCAGGCTTTCCAACACCCATTGCATATTTAAATTTATCTTTTGGAGTATTCTCAACAACTACACTCATTTCATCTACAACTAGATTCCCCTCTTTATCTACGACAAAACCTCCAAAATTGTATCCATCAAACCCTATATTTACTAAACCTTTGGCACATTTCTCTCTTAAATCTAAGTAATTTGACCCTTGAACTACACAGCTTAACAATTTTCCACTTTTTCTCGTACCACCATATTTTTTTTCAAAATGGTTTTTACATCTTTCTGCCCAATTTAATGTTCTTTGTACAGAGATTTCTGCCTCTTTCCTACTTATCCCTGTATTTCTGCAATCATCAAGAGTGACGAGGATGTCTGAACCTATACTCATTTGTATATCTATTGAGCTTTCTGGTGTTAATTCATATATTTGCCCAGTAGTTGGAGATTTGAATGTTGCACCGTTTTCATGGACTTTACCTTTCCACTTTCCTGTGTGTATTAGTGAGAAGACTTGGAATCCTCCCGAGTCTGTTAGAAGTAGACCATTCCAATTCATCATTTTTTTGATACCTCCTAATTTGTAAAGATTTTCTACACCAATGTTCATTAAGAGATGTAGCGTGTTTGTTACTACTGCTTTTGTGCCTGTTTGTTCTAGTTGTTCTGTTGTGAGAAATCTTATTGCACCTCTTGTTGCATCAGGCATGAATATATTTTTTTTACCAAAGTCTTTTAGTTTCATATTTATATATTGAAAGTTTATTTACAGTATCAACATGCTATCACCGTAACTTAGGAATTTGTAATTATTTTCTAATGCATAACTGTATGCTCTTTTTATTAACTCTTTACCTGCAAAAGAGGATACTAGGAGAATTAAGCTTGAATCAGGCATATGGAAGTTTGTTACTAGATGGTCAATACACTTCCATTTGTAACTAGGATATATGTAGAGATTTGTACCACCGCTATATTCACATATGAATCCATTTTTGTTGGCTACACTTTCTAATGTTCTTGCAACTGTTGTTCCAAAAGCCCAGATTTTTTTACCATTTTGTTTTGCATTATTGATAATATCTGCAACATCTTTTGAAACATTTATGTGTTCTGTGTGTATTTGGTGTTCTTCAATATTCTCTTCTCTAATTGGGGCAAATGTTCCCCAACCTATTTGTAGTTCAACTTTTACAATTTTTGCTCCTCTCTTTTCAATTTCCTTTAATATTTCATCTGTGAGATTTAAGCTAGCGGTTGGAGATGCTACGGAGCCTTTCAAGTTTCCAAATACTGTGTTGTATCTTTCATTGTCATCTTTTGTATCTTCTCTTCTCATATATGGTGGTATTGGTGTGTGTCCTATCAATTCAAATATTTCTTCTGCTGTTTTGGTTGTTGTGTGTATACTGAAACCATCTCCGATTCTTTTCCCTACTTTTATTTCAATATTCTCAATATCGCATGCCTGAAGTGTGTCTCCACTTTTTATATATTTTGCACCTTTTGCTAGGCAGTACCATTCTTTTTTCCCTAATTTGTTTAGAAAAAGTACTTCGATATTTCTACCTTTTTCGGTTTTGAAGTATGTTCTTCTTTTTTCTACTTTTGTTTTGTTTAATACAACAACATCTCCTTTTTTTATATATTGCGGAATGTTGAAATATTTTTTACTTTCTAATTTTCCACTTTTTCTATCTATTACCAAGAGATTTGTACTTCCTCTTTTTGTTGGAGGGAATTTGGCTATATTTTTTTCTGGTAAGTTGTATGTGAATTCTGACATTTTCATTCCCTGATTATATCAATTTCCTTTGTTTTGATATACAATTGTGGGATGAGAGATTTAATTAAGAATCCTGTGAGAATCCTTTTTTTGGGAACAGGGTGGGAGTCTGTGGAGACATTGAAAGCTTTGGATTGTGATAGAAGGTATGATGTTGTTGGTGTGATTACGGCCACGGATAAGTTGGTAGGGAGGAGGCAGATTTCTACACCATCTGATGTTAAGGTGTATGCTGCTGAGCATGGTATTGCTGTTTTTCATACAGAGAGGAAGAGTGATATGTATGTTAAGGCTTTGGATTTGTTTAAGCCCGAGCTTGTTGTTTGTAAGGCTTTTGGAGAGATTATTCCAAAAGAGTTTTTGGAGTATCCTAAGTATGGGTGTGTGAATATCCACTTTTCAATACTTCCTAAGTACAGGGGAGCGGTACCAATACAGAAGGCAATATTGGAAGGAGAGAAGAAAACGGGTATATCTATCATGTTGATGTCAGAAGGATTAGATGAGGGAGATATTCTTGATGTGTACGAGGAGGAGATTAGGGATGATGATACAAATTTTTCGTTGAGAAAGAGGTTGGTTGAGAAGAGTGCTGAGATTTTGGGAGATGTTTTGGAGAGATGGGTGAGTGGTGAGATTGAGAGGAGAGTGCAGAATCAGCTTGATGCTACATACTGTTGGCAGAAGGATATTTCAAAGGAGAATGCAGAGATTATGTGGGAGAATCAGACCCCTGAATATATCGAGAGGATGGTTAGGGCATTTATTCCTTGGCCAATTGCATGGTGTCGTTTGAGTAACACTGGTAATGTAAGTGTAGATGGGAAGGTTATGAAGATTTTTGACGCTGAACTTGTAGAGATGCGTAACGGTTTTGACGCTGGGACTATTTTTCAGCATAGTGGTATGTTGTTATTTGCTACTAGAGATCCTCACATTTCTCTTAGAGTTAAGGAGTTGCAGATAGAGGGTAAGAACAGGATGAAAGAGAGAGATTTTCTTAATGGGATTGGCAAATCTGTTACCAAAATTTGAAATACAGGGAAAGTGTGTAAATACAAGACGCAATGTGCAAGCACACAGTAAGCCGAATTCTGTATAACGATGGTTATCTATCTAAGCGGTTCAACCTTGCTTCAAGTGGGGGTTACCACGCAATATTGTATTACTACAATACCCGGTAGTCTCTTACACTACCATTTCACCCTTACCTACAAGTAGGCGGTATAACTTTCTGTTGCCCTTTTCTCCAAAAGATCACTCCCCTCCAACTCTCGTTGGCACTTATCTTGATATGTTCAAGACTGACATGAAGTCCGGACTTTCCTCATTTGC
Organism: Candidatus Dojkabacteria bacterium; assembly: GCA_041828405.1. Taxonomy (GTDB): domain Bacteria; phylum Patescibacteriota; class Dojkabacteria; order SC72; family SC72; genus UBA5232. Next base: position 18,221 of record JBHAMS010000066.1, on the reverse strand, counting down.
AAAGTAGCAAATGCAACCATCTAATGTACTTGCACACTACATTATACTATTTCCCACTACTTTTTTTAATAACTCGGTACATTCCATATATTACCCAGAGTGGAGCTGTAAATACTACGAAATATATCAATATTGTACCTACTATTTTTAAGAAAGATACATATGCCCTCCCAGCATCTTTAAGAACACCAAAAGGCTTCCATGGAGTATCTTCTAAAGTTGCACCAACACTACTTTGTTTTAGTGTTACTCTAATTGTAGAGTAATCTGTCTTCGTACTATAATACTTTAATTGACCTTCCAGACTTTCAATTTCTGCTCTAACTTGATTTAACTCCTTGTACACACTAACTGTATCTGTAACAGAATCTGCCTTTTTAAGTATTTCTAAAAATTGAGACTCTGTACTCTTTAATGTTTTTAACCTTGCTTCTAAATCCATAACCTCTGTGGTTACATCTCTCATATCCGTAGTAGATGAAATATTTTCACCAGCCATATCTTTTAGTGCTAAGAATACTTTCTCAAAGTTGTTTACAGAAACCTTTATTTCAATATCTAAGACTCTCTTATTTCCCTCTCCCGAATCTCTCGAATATGTTATTTCACCATTATTTTCATCAGATATTTTCCGAATATACTCTTCACTTTCCCTAAAGTTGTCTACGAGTTTAGTAATGTTCCCCGTTTTTACAATTTTGCTTTCATTTGAAAAAGAGCGATCGGTAGCTATTCCATTTGAAGGTTTTGAACCAATATCTAGTGCAATATCTTCATTACCACTGTACCGTACGAGTTTCTCCCTTACTGTAACATCTTCATCATATTGAATTGTGCTAAATAGTAGTAAAGCTATTACAGGAACAAGTACGAGTAGTGCACCAACACTTGCTATTATTATGAATATTTTCTTTCTTCCTTCCATAGAGTGTCTAAATAAATTTATTTAGTAGATGGTATTCCTTTTTTATAAAAGATACAAGCTTGATATTTTTTACTTGCAATTTTTAATATGTGCTTTTAATTTCTTAATAGCCCAATCGTAATGACTTGCTGTAGCTGATATACAGTATGAACCTAAAGTAGAAGTACCAGTCCATTTAAATATAGATTTTGTAAAAAGTTCTTTATCTGTAAACTTGTCTATTAGCTTGAGAGCTTCTTTATGTGAGTCCTCTACCTTTTTCTTAGATTCTGCAAGAGAGGTCTTTTGATGTTTTTTCCAAAATTCAATATTCATATCTCCATATGTTTTCCAATTGTAAGGCTCTGGTAGGAATGATTTATCTTGCCCTTTCTGATTTGAGGTTATCCAATTGATCAATAATTGATGCCATTCATAAAGGTGTACAAGTATATCTCTGAGATTTTTATCCCTTTTCCAATGCATCTCCTTTTTGCTTTTGTCTTTAGAAAAATCAAATTCTGTTTCTAATTCTTTTTTGGTTAGAGAATTTATAATTTCCCATAATTTTTTGTAGTTTGTATTTGCAGAAAGTATTAGCTCTTTCTTAGTTGTAGCTCTTGGCATAGAAGAATTTTTTTAAATTAATTTATTAAATTATTTCTATTTATTTTTAATAAAGTTATACCTATTAAAATTGAAAACATTCCAAATATGGAGAGATATATAGTAACACCTGTATTTGGAAGTTTTTTAATATTTTCAGATGATGTCTCAACTTCTGTTGGAGTATTTTGGTTATTGGTAGGATTAGCTGTTGCAGTAACAACTAAAATGTTACTACTAACAAATTCAGTACCATTTGCACCAACTCCTAAAACTTCTTCATCAGTAAGTGACATACCTTTGACATATGATTGATCAGTATATGTTCCAGGTAAGGTACTTGTACTAATTTTTGCTTTATATGTTAATGTAACAACTTCTCCTTCTTGAATATCTCCTAAATCCCAAGTTGCCCAATCATCTCCTGAGTATGCTGGTTCAGATAGTGGAAGATTACCTCTTCTACTAGATGTTGCCACAAAAGTCCCGGGTTGATATGTAATACCTGTTGGTAATTTATCAAAAAGAGTGGTTTGATTGGAGAGGTAAGTTCCGGGTAAAGAGTCATCTGGAGCTTTTACTTCTATTGTGTAATCTATTGTATCTCCTGCATTTATACCATCCAACAACGAATTGTTACTTTTAGATATGGTTAATTGTATTGGTAATACCTTGTAGAAACAATCTATTTCAGAATTGACACTAGTAGCATTAGCAAAATTAAGTTCGTTACTTAAATTATTGTTAGGTCTTTCCCTACAACCTAAATATTCATACCCTATTGGATTGGTATCTTTGATGTTTATAGGGGTGGCGTAAACAGAGTAACCACCACTATTTTCATAAACTTGAATAGTACTTACAATATGCCTTTTAGTAGTATTTACATCACCAAGAACAGTATTTTCATGATATGGTAAGAGATTACTTTCGGTATCAATATAGAATGTAGGGACTAAGGACGAATCTGTTGCGTCAAGGTAGTCATTATCATTTTGTGGAGGATACTTTTTTACAAGGTAACTATTTACAGGAATGTTTGCAAATGAACCCATATCATAAATAGAACAAAGTTTGTCAATCGTTAGGTCGAATGTTTCACCTGAACATTTTCCAATAAAATCGTAACACTTTGAAACAAAAGGATTACCACTAATAGGAAGACATGGCGTATCTGGAGAATATGTGGAAAGAGTTGCATCTAAATATGTAACATGCCAAAGACCACCATTTACACCACTTCCATACGAAGTATCGCCAAAAAGAATACTTACTGCATATGGAGAAACTCCATCTACAGTAATTTTAGGATCTACATATTCATATGTGATAGTACAAACAAGTGGAGAACCAAAGGAAGTAGCTGAAACAGGCAAAGCAACTGGTGAACTAGTATCATCAATACAACTAAAACCAGTTGTGTAGTAATCTAAATATTCATTATGCTCCAAATTAAAAAAATGTCCAGAACCAGTGCTCGTTAAATCAATCTCCTCACTACAACTCATACTATCAGCACTACAAGTTTCATCAATATTGATTATACGAGAACCATCATCGTTAGTATGTACAAAAGAGAAACTGGTAGCATTGAGTTTTGGAACAATTGTTGAAGATGTGTTATTAACCACATTAACAACTGCAGTAATAGCTGTTGCATATCTCGTCCCTCCTCCACGAGTATCACTTTCGAAAGTAACTGGAGAAGTAGGTTGCTCATTCCCTTCTTCCAAAGGGACTTCTTCGGGCATATCATTCTTATCTTTATCTACCTCCCTACTGGAATTTTTCTCATCTAACAAGATTTCTTGAGATGGCCTGGTACTATCATCAATAATTGGCAATTCTTCTTTTTCATCTATATCCAAAACTTCATCTTCAGATTTATCTGAAATACTCTCTTCAACAACATCATCACCTTTAACAATATGAACAAAAGATACTAGATATGACTTTCCAATACTACTACACAAAAAAAGTATTACCAATAGTAAAAATAATGAAAAGAGAAAAACCTGTTTCTTTTTGTGAATCATACCACACCCGATTATCTTAATATATAATCAGATTACACAATTCACAAAATGAAAGCAATATTTTTTGAATTTTAGAGAATATAGGTCTATCTCTTTGAGAACTGAGGCTTCTTTCTAGCCTTAACATGATGATACTTCTTTCTCTCAACCTCTCTAGAATCTCTTGTAACAAGCATATTCTTTCTCAAAACAGGTTTCAAACCCTCATCCATTGCATATATAGCTCTTGCTAATCCCAATCTAACAGCCTCAATCTGCCCTTTAATACCACCACCATTAACTGTAGCAGTGAAATAATACTGAGTATCCAATCCGACAACTATCAAAGGTCTATTTACAACATTCTCAATACCTTTTCCAAAATACTCCTCAATACTCTTTCCCTCAACAGTAGAAGCCTTATCTCCCTTATATATCCTAACTCTTGATGTTGATCTTTTTCTTCTTCCTATTCCTTCAAAATATTTTTCCACTAATAAAAATATTACAATTTAATCTCAATTGGTTTCTGAGCTATATGCTTATGCTCGGAATTCTTATACACAAACAATCTAGTCATTCTCCTATCTCTCAATTTGTTATTTGGAGTCATATTCTTAACTGCATCAACAATTACCTTTGTAGAATCTTTCTCCATCTGACGAAGGAACTTTGTTTCTTTAGCACCTCCTGGATACATTGAGTGTCTAAAGTATACTTTTTTCAAAGCCTTCTCCCTAGAGAGTTTAACATCATTACTGTTTATGACTATAACATAATCTCCACAATCAACATTGGGAACTATTTCAGGTTTCTCCTTACCTATGAGCAAAGAAGCTATTTTAGTAGCAATTCTTCCCAAAATTTGATCTTTAGCATCAAGAATATACCACTTTCTATCTATATCTTCTTTTTTTGTCCAAACTGTTTTGTATTTCATTTATTATTTAAATCAATTAAAGTCCTGATCTAGTATTTGCTCTAGCAGTTTTTTTCATAACAGCAGTTTTATCAATCTTCTTGTTATTATCCACTTTATGCACATTCATACTCTTTCTCTCATCTTTCTTCTCCTCAATATCTTGCTCCTTCTCTTTCTTAACTATCTTTTTCTTCTTCTGAGTACCTTTTAAGACAACTCTTGATTTCTCTGCATTATCACCACTTCTAAAACCTATTTTAACAATCTCAACTCCAATTTCATCCTTCTTAACATATTCATTAAACTTCCTAACCAACTCTTTATTACCTAAGATATTCATCATCTCTCTAGTAAAATCCAAAGAACTTCCCTTAACACCTTTACTAATTAATGACATTGCATCATTTTTTAGAACTTTAGCTTTTGGAGTTGTAGTAACTAGAGAATTCTTCTCAAAAAGAGATCTCAAAAGATTTCTTCTCAAAGACTCCCTATGTGCAACCTTTCTTCCAAGTTTTACTTTCTTAACTCTTTTATACATTTATTTAACCTTTAATATTAACACCGTAGTCGGTCATCAATTCTAAAATTTCATTTAATGATTTATTACCAAAACCAGGTAAGTTCAACAACTCTGTAGCTGTAGTATTTCTAAGATCTGCAACTGTTTTGAAACCACCTGCTAGAAGACCTGTTTTAGATCTCTTCGATATTGGTAAATCCTCAATCTTCCAATCACCTATCTCATCATTTACAGAAGCCTCAACAACTTCCTCAGTTACAGTATTGACCTCTTCTTCAAGTGCGACAACCTCTGCTTTTGCCATTCCTAAAGCAATCATTACTTTACCAGAGAATTCTTGTAATATCTTTGCTGATTCTAGTAAAGCTTCCTTTGGAGAAATACTTCCATCTGTAGTAACACCAATGATAACTGAATCCAAATCTGTTTCCTGTCCTTTTCTTGCCTGCTCAATGGAAAGACTTACTCTCTCTATTGGTGAGAAATCACAATCAACAGGAATTAAACCTATCTCTTTTCTTTCTGAAGAGCCAATTCCCTTGTAACCAACACCTGACTCTACAGTTAATTCAATATTCAAAGAAGATGATGCATCTGTTAGTGTTGCAATGTGTAAATCTTTGTTTACAACTGTTAAATCTCCATGTACTTTTATATCACCTGCTGTTACATCTTTCTTTCCTTTTACAGATATTTCACATGCAAAGACATCATCAAGTGATGTTTGGAATTTAACTTCTTTCAAATTCATGATGATATCAACAATATTCTCTTTTACACCACTTAGTGTTGAATATTCATGATCAACTCCCTCTACTTTAACACTTGTAATTCCAGTACCTCTAAGACTGGAGTAAAGAATTCTTCTTAAAGAGTTACCCAAAGTATTACCGTAACCTCTTGGAAGAGGGGATATTTCAAAAAGACCGTAGTTATCTTTTTCTTCTTTTATGGTAACTTTAATTTCCTTAAATGCTTCCATTATAGATGTTATATAAAATTATCTAGAGTAGAACTCAATTATTAGATTCTCCTTAATAGCTTCATCAATTTCATCTCTGATTGGCAATCTTGCAACTTTACAACTTTCACCTTTAACTTCAATCCAATCTGGAGTTGCAAAGAACTTTTCAGAAGGTGCTAATTTTGCTAAAACCAACTCCACTGTATCATTCTCTTTTAATTCATAAGATGGTACTGTTAACTTTTTACCATTTACTTTTACATGACCGTGCACAACATACTGTCTAGCAGCAGATCTTGAAGGAGCAAGACATGATAAGTAAAGAACATTATCCAATCTTAATTCCAAAAGTCTCAAAAGTTCCAAACCTTTATCTGTTCCGTATATCTTAGACCTTCTATCTGCCTCTTTGTACATTGTATGCATCTTTCTCTCTCTTAATCCATATGTTCTTTTAACTTTCTGCTTCTCCCTTAACTGGAAACCGTAGTTTGAAAGTCTAGCTCTCCTTTTATTTCCATGCTGTCCAGGAGCAAAAGGCTTTCTTTGCAAGCCATTTTTCTCAGAAAAAGATCTAGCACCTTTCAAATGAAGGTTAACTCCCTCTCTTCTACTTAATTTTTCTTTTGGTCCTGTATATCTACCCATCTTATCTTAATCTTTCTATTTTAATTATTTTCTCGGAGCTTTTCTTGGCCTACAACCATTATGAGGAACAGGTGTCCTATCCGTTAACATTGTAATTCTCAAACCAGCGGAATCCAAACCCTTAACTGCAGCATTCCTTCCAGCTCCAGGTCCTTTAAGAAAAACCTTAACCTCTTTCAAACCATACTTCTTAATGACTCTCTCTGCAACATCAGTAGCTGCTTTAGTAGCCGCATATGCAGTACTTCTCTTTGCTCCCTTAAAACCAACTCTTGAGGGAGTTCCCTGTCCTAAAACCTCACCATTCTCATCAGCTAAACTGATAATTGTATTATTGAAAGTGGACTGAATAGTTGCAATACCACTCTGAACACTCTTCTTTGTTTTACTTTTTTTGCTTTCTGCCATATTAGTAAGATAATAATAATGCTAAGTTTTTTCTAATTTTCTCTTCAATCCACCAACTGGTCTACTCTTACCTTTTCTAGTACGAGCATTATGTCTAGTTCTCTGACCTCTAACTGGAAGACCTAATTTATGCCTAATACCTCTATATGTTCTAATATCCTTCAATCTTTTAATATTCCTAAAAATACCCTGTCTTAACTCTCCTTCAACAACATAACCCTCTTCTATACACTTTCTAATCTTATCCAACTCAGCCTCTGTCAAATCCTTAACAAAAATATCTCTATCAATACCTGCCTTCTCACAAATCTCCTTAGCACTTACTTCACCAATTCCATAAACACCTAGAAGAGAAACCCAAATTCTCTTGTCATTAGATATTTCAATTCCTGCGACTCTTGCCATTAGTAATTTTATTTATTAATTAAATTAACCTTGCCTCTGCTTATGCTTAGGATTCTTTTTACAGTAAACATAAACCCTAGCTTTCCTTTTAACTACATAACAATCCGGACATATTTTTTTTACAGAAGCTCTAACTTTCATTTTTATTACAATCTATATGTTATTCTCCCTCTCTCTTTATCATAGGGAGTCATTTCTATCTTAACCTTATCTCCCTCTAAAATGCGAATGTAGTGCATTCTCATTTTACCAGAAAGATAACCAACAACTTGATGTTTAGATCCATTTACTTCAATCTCAACAACAAATTGAGTATTGGGTAGACATTCTTTAACAATTCCATCAAATTCAAAAACTTTCTTACTATCATTCATAATTTTTATGTCTCCCATACTAAGAGTCCTAAGGATTATATCAAAAGAATACTAGTAATTCAACAAAGTTATCAAATTAAAAGAATACTTATGAATCCACAAGAACATGGAAAGGATATCAAAAAAAAGCAGGATTTACAAGTTCAAAATTTTAATTATTTCTTGATGAATTTCCTCTATAGATGGAGAGGCATCAATCTCCACTAAAACCCCTCTACTACGATATTCTTCAAGGATTGGTGCAATAGTTCTATTGTACTCTTTCAACCTTTCAATTATTTTTTCAGGTTGATCATCATCTCTTTTAATCAATTTTGTAGAACATTTAGAGCAGAAACCCTTCTTCTCTTCAGGTTTATATTTATCGTGATATGTTGCACCGCATTTGGGGCAATACCATCTTAAAGACATTCTTTCAATCGCAGTTTCTTCATTCAATTTGAAATGTATAAATTTGTCCAAAGTCTTGTTTTTGCTTTTTAACAAATTATCAAAAAGAGGGATTTGGTCAACTTCTCTAACAACAGAAACAAAAGCCCAATTTTTATCAGGATTATAGCCGTCAAGCCATTTTGGCAACATTTTATATATAATTTCATTTGGAACAAATTTACCTGCAGTCATATATTTATTTGCTTCTATAGCATCGGGATCTCCCTTTGCAAACATTTTTCTGAGCATTTCGCCTGTGCCAATATTTTCAAAATTGTTATTTGCGACAAGAAAATCTACTTGTGTGTCCTTACCACAGCCGGAAGGTCCATGAAAAAGAATTGTCATATATTTATGTGTTATGTATTGAACTTATTCTTTTTATCTTACCACGAGTGATGATTTTTACATAATTTCAGAAATATTTAAGATTCTATAAGCTTTTACATTTCAGAAATCTTTAATTTTTAAAATGTAAAATTCAAGTCAGATATAAGAAATTTATTTAATTTTAGTTAATAATAAAATGGAAATTTTAACCAAAAATAGTATTTTTCATATTTACAATAGAGGGAATCACAAAGAAAAGATTTGCTTTGATATTGAGGATTACAATGTTTTGAAAAAACTTTTGCTTTACTATTTTAATTACAGATTTTTTGACATTATCTCTTTTTGTATTATGCCGAATCATTTTCATTTGTTAATTGCACGGACAGGTGATCCCAAAATAGAGAAGGCAATGCAATTGATTGATGGAAGATATACTAAGTATATAAACAGGAAGTATGGTCTTGTTGGACATCTTTTTCAGGGTAGATACAAGAAGAAAGAGGTCATATCAATACGATATTTTTCAACATTACTTAGATATATTAAGAACAACCCTGCAGAAATAAAAGGAGTTTACACATATTTGGCAGAAGAAAATGAAACACTTATCAAACATTACAAAATGAAATTACTGCAAGACTCAGTTATTTAGGAAATCTACAAACTTATAGTATCTTAAATTTCTATGAAAAACATCAAAGAAAACCAATCGTATCAAGGAGAAACTTACACATTCAACACCTGTATTGATTACTAACTAAAGATATTTGTTGTAACTTCTCACCGTCATCATTGAACCAACCTGCCTTTTAATCTCCAAAACAACTCCAATCACAATCAACAAACCAGTCCCCGAGAACACAGGTCTTGAACTTGGATCAATAAATTTCGTAACAATATCTGGAAGTATTGAAAGAACACCTAAGAATAATGCTCCCAATACTGTTAACCTCAAAGACACTTTCCTAAGATACTCCGCAGTATTCTCACCTGGACGAATTCCTTGTATGAAAGCCCCTTGCTTCTGCAAATTTTCCGCTAACTCCTCTGTCTTAAATACAACAGATAAATAGAAGAAAGAGAAAGCCACAACAAGCACAAATACTACAGAATTGTATATATAAGGATTTGATAACCAATCCAATATTTGCTGTGTAAATTTCGTTAAACCTTCATTAAAATTTTTCTCAACCAAGAATTTCCCAATTAGCTGAGGAAAGGATATGAATGACATTGCAAAGATGACTGGCATAACACCTGATTGTGTTGCTTTTATAGGGATATAACTTTCCATCGCCCCCCCTGTTCTCACCCTTCTTGAATACTGTATTTTTACTCTTCTTTCTCCTTGTGTTATATAGATAACCGAAAGTAGCAAGATTAAAGAGAAAAGTATAAATAGAGATTTTTCCAAACTATCAAGGTCTAAGAAATTTGATCTAACTGTCCCTGGAATACCTGATAAAATTCCCAACATAATTAATGCAGAAGATCCTCCACCTAAACCACTCTCAGACATTAACTCTCCAAACCACATCATTACAACAGATCCCGCTGTTAGAGTAGCAGACATTGCTACTAGTTCTAATGTCCCTAACTGTGGGATTAATCCCATTGCCAATAATGATGAGTAGATAACAAAAGACTGCAATATTGCCAATGGTACAGTTAACAACCTTGTATACATTGAAATCTTTCTCCTACCTTCTGGACCTTCATTTTGTAATTCCTCAAGTTTCGGAATAACTGTTCCAAGTAATTGAAAGATGATAGATGCATTGATATATGGTGTTAATCCAATGGCAACTATAGATGCTGTTTCCAATACTCCACCAGATACGGTAGAAAGAATATCTCCAACTCCTGTTCCTTCAAATAATCTTTTAATCGCATCAGCAGGAATCCCAGATACAGGGATAGCAGAAAGAAGCCTGTATACGATCATTATGATAAAAGAAAATATGATTTTTTTTCTGATCTCCTCTGTTTTCCAGATGGATCGTAATTTTTCTAAAATTTTCTCCATTATTTTGTTTCTACTTGAAAACTGCTTGAGCCTTTTCTAGTTTCTCTTTAGCAGTTTTGGATAATATCAAATCTTGAAGTACTAACTTTTTCTTTGTTTCACCATTTCCAAGTATTTTTATCTTCTTAGCATTTTTTCTTACAATACCTTTTTCTTTGAGTATATCTACTGTTACAGTTTCTCCAGATTCAAAATATTTGTCCAATGTACCAATGCTTACTACAGCTGCTTCTACTTTGAACTTGTTGTTGAAACCTTTGTACTTAGGCATTCTTCTAAAGAAAGGCACATTTCCACCTTCAAAGAATTGTAGTGACTTATGACCAGATCTTGATTTCTGACCTTTTGTACCTCTTCCAACTGTATGTCCACCTACTCTTGATCCGTAACCTCTTCCAAGTCTTTTTGCCTTTTTTATTCTATTTTTTCTTAATGCAATCTTTTCTAGTTCCATTATTTCTCACTTTTTACTTTAGATTTTTTCTCAAATTTTCTTTTTCCTTCAAATTTCTCTTTTCTTGAAGATTTGTTTTTCTTTTCTAATTTTCTTTTTTTCTCTTCTTTTGCTTTTCTCTCTTTTTCTGATTCTTCCTTTAACTGAATTCTTTCTCTCATTTTTGTCATTCTTTCTAGAACTCTTCCACTTCTCAATGATTTTAATGCTTCAAATGTGCAGTATGCATTTGCATTTGCATTTGAGCTTCCTAATATTTTTCCATATACATTGTCAACTCCAGCCAATTCGAGAACTGTTCTTACAGATGATCCTGCAATTACTCCTGTACCTGGTCTTGCTGGTCTTAAAAGTACTTTTGCAGAAGCAAATTTCATTGTTACTTCATGAGGGATTGTATCTCCAACAAGCTCTATCTTTGTAGCTTTTTTGGAGGCTAATCTTTCGCCTTGATCAACAGCTCCTCTGACATCAGCTCCTCTTCCTAATGCTACTCCTACTGTTCCATGTCTATCTCCCACTACAACAACGGTACTAAACCTCAACCTCTTACCACCTTTAGTTACTTTTGCAACTCTCATGATTGGTAAGGATTTCTTATCAAACATTTTCTTTTCTTTTCTTGTTTTTGTTACCTTCTCTTCCATATGGATTTATTATATTTTAATTTCTTGTTTTCTTAATTCTTCAACAAACTCTTTTACTAATCCGTGATATTTATATCCACTTCTATCAAATACTAGAGAATCAAATTTTTTAGCTTCTGTTGCAAAACTTTTTGCCATCTCAAGTATATGCTCACTATTCTTTTTTGCCATGAATGACTTTACAACAATACTTTTCTCATCATCAGCTATACCTGCATAAAAGTACTTATTACTCTTGAATACAAAGACCCTTGGCTTGACAGATGTGCCTGACAATTTCTTTCTAATATGAGCTTTCCTTCTTATTCTTTTTTCTTTTTTTGTTTTTTTAGACATTCTTTTCTTCTCTATATTTTATTACTTAACTGCAGATTTTGAGCTTTTTCTTCTTACATACTCACCTTCATATCTGATACCTTTTCCTTTGTAAGGTTCTGGTTTTCTTATTTCTCTTATTTTAGCAACAAATTCTCCAACTTTCTGCTTATTGTACCCTTTTACAACTACTTTTGTTTCCTCTGGGACTTCTATTCGAATTCCTTCTGTAGGCTCTACTTCGATTGAATGATTCCAACCAAGACTCATTACTAATGTCTCTCCTTCCATTCTTGCTCTATATCCAACACCTACTAATTCTAATGTTTTTGAGTAACCATCCTTTACACCAGTTATTGCATTTTGAATTAACATTCTGTATGTTCCATGATTTGATTTTGCCTGTTTTGTTTCTGCACTTCTTTCAACAGTTAATTCACCTGCTTCTTGTTTACATTTCAAGTCATTTGGCAATACAATTTTCATTTCACCTAAAGGACCTGAGATTGTTAAGTTACTGCCCATGAGGACAACTTCTACACCTTCTTCTATTTTTATCGGTTGTAATCCAACTCTAGACATATTTTTAATTACCAAATTTTACATATAAATTCGCCACCAAGATTTCTGCTTTTTGCCATAGCACCAGACATTACTCCTTCTGATGTACTGATTATTGAAAACCCTCTTCCATTCATTATTGGCTTTATTTCATTTTTGGCTACATATATTCTCTGTCCCGGTTTGCTAACTCTTACAAGTTTTGTTAAAACTGATTCATTACCTTTGTACAACAATTCGATTTCTATTGCCTTGTCATTCACTGTATATCCACCTATTACATTTTCATTTTTCAATACTTCTAAGATTGATCTATTCATCTTCGTATTGATAACTAAGACGGTATCTTTCTTTCTCATTATCGCATTTTGTATTCTTGCTAATAGGTCTGCTATTAAATCGTTCATACTATTTTTTATTAAATTACCATATAGATTTTTTAACACCAGGGATCTTACCCTCGCTTGCTAATTGCTTAAAACATATCCTACATAATCCATAATGTCTTAAATATCCTCTTGCTCTTCCGCATATTTCACATCTATTGTACACTCTTGTACTGAATTTAGACTTTTTCTTTAATGCTTTTGCTTTGTACTCTTTAGCTCTTGTTGACATCTTTTCTAAAAGGGAATCCAAATTTATCTAAAAATACCTTTGCATCTTTATCATTTTTTGCAGTTGTAACTATTGTTACTTCTAAACTTCTTATCTTTGTTACATTGTTAGGATCTATTTCAACAAATACGACATGATCTTCTATACCTAAAGAATAATTTCCTCTTCCATCAAAAGATTTAGCACTTAAACCTCTAAAGTCTTTTGTTCTTGGCAATACAATATTTATCAATTTGTCAAAAAATTCCCACATTCTCTTTCCTCTAAGTGTGACAGATACTCCTATTTCCATTCCTTGTCTTATCTTAAATGCAGATACTGCTTTCTTAGCCTTATTGATTACAGGTTTCTGTCCTGAGATTTTGGTTAATATTTCAACCATATCATTTAGAGCTTCTTTGTTCATTACTGCCTCTCCAGCACCTATGTTTATTACAATTTTGCTTAAAGTAGGAACTTCCATGAGGTTAGAGTATTTCTGCTCTTTCATTATTTCCTCTTTTATTCTTTTGTTGTATTCGTCTAGTAATCTTGCCATTTTTATTTCTTACTTTCTTCCTTTTTAGTTATTTCTTTTTTACTCTCTTCTACTTTAATATCAGCTTTTGCAATTTCTTTTCCACATTTCTTACATATTCTCACAATTTTACCATCTTCTTTTTTTATAGTTACTCTTGTTGCTTTTCCACATACTGGACAAACAAGCATAACTTTTGAAATATTAAATGGTTTCTCTATTTTTAATATCTCAGAAGTCCTTGTTCTACCATCACCTTTAAGATGTCTTTTTACATAATTCAAACCTTCAACAATTACAGAGTTTGTCTTAGGAAGAATTGCTCTTACAACTCCCTTATTTCCTGCTTCTTTTCCGTATAATATTTTTACTGTGTCTCCTTTTTTAATCTTCATAATAGTAGGTGTTAATTATAGTACTTCTGGTGCTAATGATACAATTTTATCAAAACCTCTCTCTTTTAATTCTCTTGCTACTGGTCCAAATATTCTACTTCCTTTAGGTGCTTTATTTTTCGCATCTATCAATACTAATGCATTGTCATCAAATCTTATATATGTTCCATCTTTTCTTCTTAATTCTTTCTTCGTTCTTACTACTACAGCTTTATGTACCTCATGTCTTTTGATACCAGTATTTGGAATAGATTTCTGTACAGATACTGTAACAATATCTCCTATTTTTGCATATCTTCTTTTTGAATACCCAGGCATACCAATCAACTTGGCTTCCTTCGCTCCACTATTATCTGCGACTGTTAGTATTGTTTCTTTCTGTATCATATTTCTATTTCTTATTAACAACAACCCATCTTATTTTCTTAGATAGAGGTCTACTTTCTTTAATTGTTACTTCATCTCCGATATTTAATTCTTCAAATGTTCTAGCAAAAAAGACTTTCTTCCTTTTAACAACTTTTTTGTATACAGGATGCCTTTCTAGTTTATCAACCCTGACCTTAACTGCACCTGCCATTGAGTTGCCAACTACTACTCCTTCTATTCTTCTTTTGTTATCTTTCTTGTTTTCCATATTTTTAGTAACGGTTTGTATTCTATCAATTATTTACAGTATTCTCAAGCTATTTTAACTATATCTCTGATTTTGATACGAATTTAGTTTTAATAGAGAATTTATGACCAGCTAATCTCAAAGCTTTTTTAGAAGTTGCTTCATCTAAACCACCTACTTCCATAAGAATTGTTCCTGGGATGACAACTGCAACATAACCCTCCACAGATCCTTTTCCACCAAGCATTTTACTATTTATAGCTCTTTTAGTATATGGTTTGTGTGGAAATATTTTTAACCAAACTTTTCCTTTTCTTTTAGTAAAATTAGAAACTGCCCTTCTAGCTGCTTCAATTTCCCTTGAATTTATCCAACCATTTTCCATTGCTTTTAAGCCAAAATCTCCAAAAACGACTTTGTTGTTTGCAGTAGCAACTCCACCCATCTTCCCTCTAAATTCTTTTGCATATTTTCTTTTCTTTGGCTGTAACATACTAATTTTTATTTAATTTATTCTTCTGTTTCTATACTATTTTTCTCTCCTCTATATATCCAAACCTTTACGCCCATTAAACCTGCATCTATCGTGTTTGCAACTTCAAATGCATAATCTACATCTGCTCTTAATGTTTGAGCTGGTACAGATCCTGCATTTGTCTTTACTGTTCTTGCTTGACTTGCATTATTTATTCTTCCAGATATCCATATTTTCAAACCTTTTGCTCCTGATGCCATAACTTTTTCTTTTGCACTCGCAACTAAAAGCTTTGATGGCTGTCTTCTTTCAATACCATCAGCTATTGATCTTGCTACAATTCTTGCAGAGAGATCAGCTTTTCTTACTTCCCTGACTTTTATTTCAACATTTGTTTTCAATTTCTTAGATAGTTGCTTCTGTAACAAGTCTATTCCTTCTCCACCTCTTCCAATTGCAACACCTGGTCTTCCTACATAGGCGATTACCTCTGTCTTGTTTAGGAATTTATTTATCTTTATAGAATCAAGTCCAGCATCCTTCATTGATTTTCTGACTTCTTCTCTAATCATCAGATCCTCTTGTAGAACCTTTGGGTATTTGCTTTTCTCTGTATACCATACAGAATCCCATGTTCTATTTATCCCTATTCTTATTGCTTTTGGATTGACTTTTCTTCCCATATTTACTTAACTTTTAATTCTAAATTAATATTTGACCTTCTCTTTTTAATTCTAGCGACTCTTCCTCTTGAAGCAAATCTTACTCTTTTCAATGTCTGAGCTTCATCTACTGATATATGACTAATTACTAAAGTATCTTTGTCTACACTGTATAGTTCTCTTGCATTTGCTACTCCAGAAAGGATAGCTTTTTTTACAGATAGTGTGCCTTTCTTGTTTAATAGTTCTAATATGCCAAGAGCTTCTTCTACTTTTTTACCTCTTACAGCATCAATCACAAGTCTGAGTTTCAGAGGTGATATTGATATATTTTTTGCTTTTACTTTTACTATTTTCTCTTCCATCATTTTTTATTTTTAATTTTACGATTCAAATCTACCACTGCTACCGTATACTTTAGATAGTTTTCCTTTCTTAGCATGACCTTTAAACTTTCTTGTTGGTGCAAATTCTCCTAGTTTATGATTTATCATTGATTCTACTACTAAAACTTCCTCATGCTTTTTACCACTGTGTACTAAGAATTTCATACCTACCATTTCTGGTGTGATGACTGAAGCTCTTGCCCATGTCTTTATTGGAGACATGTTTCCAGTTTCTCTAGCCTTTGTGACTTTCTTCATTAACTTTTCGTTTGTGTATGGTCCTTTCTTTAATGATCTTGACATAATTAGTTAACTATAATTTATTTTTTAGCAAATTGTCTTGTTTTAGTTCTTCTTCTCTTGATTATGAACTTCTCTGTCTTAGCATTTTTTCTTGTTCTTGTTCCAATTCTATGACCCCAAATATCTTTAGCTTTTCCACCGACCTGTCCTTTACCTTCACCACCACCGTGTGGGTGTTCTGCTGGGTGCATTACCATACCTCTAACCTCTGGTCTCCAACCTAAGTTTCTCTTTCGTCCTGCTTTTCCTAATTTAACATTTAGTTTTTCTTCATTTCCGACCTGTCCTATTGTTGCCATACTATCAACAAATACCAATCTAATTTCACCTGATGGCATCTTTATCTGTACATATTTGCCTGTAGGATCAATACCTTGTACTACAACTGCTTGACCTGCTGATCTTGCAAATACAGCTCCTCTACCTGGCATACTTTCAACACAGTGTACATATGTTCCTGATGGGATATTTTTAATTTTCATTGCATTTCCAACGAGTACATCTACTTTATCTCCAGATATTACAGTATCACCTACCTTCAAATCTTTAGGTGCAATTATATATCTCTTTTCACCATCTGCATATGTCAAAAGTGCTAAGAATGCTGTCCTATTAGGATCAAAATAGAAGCCAGTAACCTTTGCAGGAATATTTAACTTCTCCCTCTTAAAATCAATAATTCTAATTCTTCTCTTAAAACCACCTCCTCTGTGTCTTACTGTTATGACACCTCTATTATTTCTTCCAGATTTCTTTTTCTTAGGAATACTCAGACTCTTTGGTCCACTTCCTTTTTCTAAAGAACTTCTGTCCTCTAATCTTGTTTTTCTTCTTGTTGAAGTTGTTGGTTTAAATTTTCTTACTGCCATATGTTAACCTTTCAAAAATTCATCAATTTTATCACCACTTTTTAAAGTGACAACTATTTTCATAAAGTCACTATTTCTTCTCATTTTGTTTGTTCTGAAATCCCTCTTGAGTTTTCCAGGACGAACAATACTGTTTACTTCTGTAACTTTTACCTTGTACTTCGTTTCAACTGCTTTCTTTACCTCTATCTTGTTGTATCCTCTTGGTACTGCAAATGTATATTTATTATTTGCATTTGCTAGTGCATATGTCTTTTCCGATATCAACGGTTTTATTTCAATTTTCTTACTTTCCATTTGTAAGCCTGTTTTCAAGTATATTAATTACTTCATTATCAACCATTACTTTTTTACCCATCATGACATGCTTTGCATTTACTTTCATTGGTGTAATAACTTTAACTGTTTTAATATTTCTAATTCCTTTTTTTACATCTTCATTATCAGATATTACTAATACAGATTTCTCATTCAAAGAGGAAATATTTTCTCTCATTTTCTTTGATTCATCTGCTTGGAATGATACAAATTCCAAATTCTCTTTTCTTAATCTCTCAGAAAGCATAATACATAGTGCTTTTTTTGCCATTTTTACATTCATCTTCTTTGAATAATTTCTTAAGCCACTATTTCCAAATGCGACACCACCTCCTACCCATATTGGAGATCTTGAAGATCCATGCCTTGCTCTTCCTGTTCCTTTCTGTTTCCAAGGTTTTTTACCACCACCAGAGACATCTCCTCTAGCCTTTACTGTTGCAGTACCTTTTCTCTCATTACTGTTGTATATGTAAAGTACTTGAGCTAAAAGATCAGCATTGTAAGGGACTTCCCAAACAACAG
>JBHAMS010000065.1:0-5945 GCA_041828405.1 Candidatus Dojkabacteria bacterium | reverse complement strand
GTAAACTCTCCCATTTTAGATTTTGTAATACCTACCCAACTCTCTTCAACAAATCTCTCCGAGAAATACTTGTCAAAAGTAGCTTTTGAAACAACAATACTTGGATTAGGTACAGAAGTCTGTACAAGAAATACAAATGATTCACTAACAAAATCATCATTAAATTTGAAGTATCCACTTACACGCAAAACAACCTCTTTATTAAGATAAGGGATATTAATTGTACTACCAATAGGATATATCTCCTTCGCAGACTCAGGTAGAATTGCACCTTCATCTAACAAGCTACCCTCAACTACATCGTAAGCTTGCAAATCAGCAACTACATCTGTAAATGGAAATGTTTCAGAAGACTCCATTGGGACTCTTCTAAATACAACACTTTTTTTAATATCTGAAGAGAATGAATCAATCTTTTCTTTAACAACACTATCTTTAGGTGTACTCCTTTTAACAATCACATTAAAATCTGTACCCTCTACATGCTGATACATATCAGTTGAATATTTCTTTGAGGAATATATCATTGAACCAATTAGGAGAACTGAGAACATTCCGATAAAGATGGCAACCATAGGCAAAACAACCTTCTTGTAGTTTATCTTTAGATTTCCCCAAGCTAACTCTATCTGATTTCTTGTCTTCACAGAAATTTTTAGAATTAAGAAGAATATGAATTGGAATATTAATGAAAAGAGAACTACTCCAATAGCAACAAGAGCAACTGCACCTACTCCATATTTAACAGACTTTGTAAGAAAAATACTTATACCGCAGAAAATTCCTGCAATAACTATGAACCTTAAAAGATTTTTTCCTTTCTCCTCAATCTTTTCTGTAAATTCTAAATCTTTTAATGCATATATTGGCTTAATCTCTGCTACTCTATTTATTGTAATGAATGCAAAAAGTATTGAAGAAACAACACTAACAGCAAATGATAGCAGTGCTTCAATCATTGAAAAATCTCTATTCAAGGAAAGAACATCTGAGCCTGGTAGAGATATGGAGAGTATATCTATTAAGTAGTAGAAGAAAAGATATCCAAGCCCAATACCTAAAATACTTCCACCAACTGCGATAACAAATATTTCAGAAAGAAGCATTTCCATGATATCTATCTTTTTGAAACCAATTGATTTCAATATACCTATTTCTCTTTTTCTTTTAGTAACAATTGCATTTACAGAATTAGCAATACCGAAGCTTCCAACAAAAAGACCAACAATACTTAAACCTCTGATTAGTGCAAAAGACATTTTGTTACCTTCTTTATTTTGCTCCTCTGTAGCAGTTGCAGTCTGTACAGGTCCAAAATCACTCAATTTATTCTTAATCTTCTCCTCATCTCCATCCATGAATATTGTGTGTGTCACACTTGTAGTATTCATACTATTTCTATTTACAAACATTGTAGAATTGTTTCCTGCATATTTGCTAATTAGACCAACAATTTTGAAAGTGTATTTGTTAAAAAGATTTTGTGGAGCAATACTTATATTATCACCGATTTTCAATCCTAATGTTTTTGCGAAACCCTCTGTAACAATTGCCCCGTTTGGATATTTGGGTAATTCATTCATATTAATACCTGATTTTGATACGGTGAGAGTATTTTCAAGAGGATATTTAGCATCTTCATACAGTTTGACATTCACAGAGTATGTTTCCATATATTTTTTCAAAGTGTCTGAATATATGTAGAAAGAATCGTGTGGTGCAGAAATATATGCATACTGCTTAACTGCTCCTTCTTTTTTTAATTCTTCAACTATTGGAAGTACTTCATCAATATCGGTTCTGTATGCCCATAGCTGAGCATCTCCCCCTACTGTTTCCCTAGATGTTCCTGTTTCAACTTGTCCTGAGATTGTATTGGAAAGAGAGAGCAATGACATCAAACAAATAGAGGAGAACATTACAGAGAGTGATATTACTACTCCTGTTGATCCAAGATATTTTAGAGATGTTTTTGTTTTCTCTATTAAGAATTTAATTTTATTCATGTTTGATAACTCCGTCAGAAATGTTAATTATACGGTCAGCCAGTGATGCAACTTCTTTACTATGTGTTGCCATGATAATTGTGAGTTGCATTTCCTTGTTGATTTTTTGAATGAGATCTAATACTGCTTCTCCTGTTTTGCTATCCAGATTTCCTGTTGGTTCGTCTGCGATTAGTATTTTAGGATTATTTATTAAAGCCCTTGCAATAGCGACTCTTTGTTGTTCTCCTCCTGACATTTCACCAGGTCTATGTTTCTCTCTTTTGGAGAGTCCTACGAGATTTAGCATTTCTCTTGCTTTTTCATCCATTTCTTTTGAGGAGAGTCTACTGTGTCCTGCATATAGCGGTGCTTTTACATTTTGTATTGCATTTAGACTTGGGATTAGGTTGTATGCTTGAAATACAATTCCTATGTTTGCATTTCTGAATACGGAGAGTTCGTCTTCTGTTTTTTTGGATATGTCTTCAGTATCTATGATTATCTCTCCTGATGTTGGTGAATCTATTCCTGCTAGTATACCTAGTAGTGTAGATTTTCCTGATCCTGATGAGCCCATGATTGCGACAAATTCGTCGTCTTTTATTTCAAGGTCTATGCCTTTTAGTACTTCAACTTTTTCTTTGTTTAGTTTGAAGTCTTTTTTGATGTTTTTTAATAGTATCATTGTATTGTTTATTTAAATTAGCTATTTGTATTAATTTAACAGGTGATATTGTAGCATATTTAAGAAAGGCAACCATCACTTTACAGTAGCAATGTGTAAACTAGGGGTAGCATTTAATAGTTTTATGGATTTTGGGAGATATTGTTTATGAAAAACAGAGCAAGATACACATTTTCTTAGGATATACCTAAAGGGCTCTGTAAAAGAGAGTTGAAGGAATCTAGAGCTAGTATATACACATTAAGCTATACCTGTATTTAATGTTTCCATTAAATATTCATCTATAGCACCATTGCTGGTAGTCTTGAGCTTTTCATAAGATCCATAACTCTTCATTGATGAGAAAAGAAAATTAGCTCAGTACTTGACTGAATTTATCTACTCTCATGACCTTTTGGTCCATAGGGGACCTTGCAGTTTCTTCAGTGGCGATTAAGCCAATCAACCTTTCGTGCTTGTATGCACTAAGGTTGCTAAATGAGGTCACGACTAAAACATCAGGATATTCCTGAATGAATTGTTTTAGCCACTGAAACCCTTCTTCCGTTGGAGTTGCGATAGATTCAACAAACTCCACACCATTCATAGTTCTCACGACTTTTTCTATGAATTGAGACTTAAAAACCTGAGCAATCTCAGGATTGCCAGGAATAACAGTTCCATCACTCATTTTGTAAGGATGAGCTGAAGTATTCAATACATTAATGCCATTTGATAAAGCTACGACTTCAAACATCTTGACCCTCCTATGGTCTTAGAAATTTTTTGTTTTACACCTTACACTGGTAAGATAACCTCTATTGAGGCTAGAAGATACTAAGTTAATAATATCCTTTAGTCTCAAATAGAGGAAAACATGTGTATCTTGCTGTTAATGAGCAAAGCTCTCTTTGTCTTAGAATACATGAAAATACACTAATGAGCTTTCCCACTTACATTATACTAAATTTGCAGAGAGGAGACAATACTATGGGGTAGATATGGAACTATTTCATATACATAAAACAAAAACCCACTATTTCTAGTGGGTTACATATTCAAAAAGTCCTGGCAATAACCTATCTTCCCAAAACCAAAGGTTTAAGTATTTTCGGCGCTTGAGCGTTTTACTTCTGAGTTCGGGATGGAATCAGGTAGTTCCACTCTGCTACAATCGCCAGGCAAAAAAATTTGTTTGTAAATTCTTTTGCCTGACTCCCTTTCATAAGAAAGAGAAACAGGACTTTAATTCTAAAGAGCGATTGGTGTACATTGTACACTCAAAACCGAAAAGAAAGTAAAGAGAATCAAAAAAGCTTTTGGTCTATTAGTACTCCTTGGCTAAATATATTGCTACACTTACACCTAGAGCCTATCAACGTGGTAGTCTCCCACGGACCTTCCGTGTGATCAAGTCACACAAGTATATTTAATCTTGGGGCTGGCTTCGCACTTATATGCTTTCAGTGCTTATCCGATAATAACTTAGCTACCCAGCGATGCTCTTGGTAGAACAGCTGGTAGACCAGAGGTTACCACACCCCGATCCTTTCGTACTAGGGGTCGAATCCCTCAAATATACAACGCCTATACCGGATAGAGACCGACCTGGCTTACGCCGGTCTGAACCCAGCTCGCGTGCCGCTTTAATGGACGAACAGTCCAACCCTTGGGATCTTATCCAATCCCAGGATGCGACGAGCCGACATCGAGGTGCCGAACCTTGCCGTCAATATGAACTATCGGGCAAGACTAGCCTGTTATCCCCGGGGTAGCTTATCTCCGTTAAACAATGGCGCTTCCACGCGCAACCAAAGGGTCACTTAAACCTACTTTCGTAACTGATCGAGGTGTCCCTCTCACAGTAAAGCCTCCTTATGCTTATGCACTCTTCACCCGATTTCCATCCGGGTTGAGGAGACCTTTGTGCGCTTGCGGTACTTTTTAGCAAGCAACCGCCCCAGTCAAACTTCCCACCATGCACTGTCTAGGATCCAGATAATGGATACTGTTAGAAATAAAATTCCAAAAGAGTGGTATTACACTGTCGACTCCACCATTCCTGACGAAATGATTTCAAAGTCTCCCACATATTCTATACATCCAAAACCTTATTCCAATGCAAAGCTGAAGTAAAGCTCCACGGGGTCTTTTTGTCCTGGTATAGGTAGGCCGCATCTTCACAGCCATTTCAATTTCACCGAGCGCATTGTTGAGACAGAGGAAGGATCGTTACACCTTTCATGCAAGTCACTAATTAAGTGACAAGGTATTACGCTACCTTAGGACCGTTATAGTTACAGCCGCCATTGACCAGGGCTTCAACTCTCCACTTCGCAACCACTGAAGCACCGAAGTGCATCCAGCAGAGAGCTAATGGATCATCTTAACCTTCTGGCATTGGGCAGGTGTCAGCACTTATACATCCTCTTACGAGTTTGCAAGCGCCTGTAGTTTTGGTAACTAGTCGTCCCTCCCTATTCTGTGCCACTTCCATCACCACAAATAAAATACTTATGATGGGAAGTCCCCCTTCTTGCGAACTTACGGGGTCAATTTGCCGAGTTCCTTAACAATGCATCACTCGTACGCTTTAGTGCATTTACACAAGTCCACCAGTGTCGGATTGCGGTACGGATACAAACATTTTTACAACTACCGAAGTAGTTGATGATAGAAAATTTTCCTGGAAAATTAATAAGACAGATCGGATTCCCGAAGGTCACCTTTGCATCACAACTCGAGTACATCTACCTAAGTAGAAACATCTCTCCGGATTTGCCTGGAGAAACTCCCTTGTTGCTTACACCCCAAACCAATAAGGGGCCTGCCACCTCAATTTCCTCATTCCTTCTCAAATGTTAGTAGTACAGGAATATTAACCTGTTGTCCATCGCATATGCTCTTCAGCCTCTGCTTAGGACCGACTAACCCATGGATGACTGCCATAGCCATGGAAACCTTAGACATTCAGCGAGCAGGGTTTTCACCTGCTTTACGTTACTCATCCCAGCATTCTCACTTCTATATGCTCCAGCAACGCCTTACGGGTCACCTTCACAGCTTTTTACCAACTGCTAAATTGGTCATATATAGAACGCTCCTCTACCACTCATTTAGTTCCGAAGAACTAAACAAATCCGCAACTTCGGAATCTACCTTCAGCCCCGTTAATTTTAAGTGCAAAATCTCTTGACTAGTAAGCTTTTACGCATTTTTTAAAGGATGGCTGCCTCTAAGCCAACCTCCTAGCTGTCTGAGAAATTTCACTTCCTTTGCCACTAAGATAGAAT
>JBHAMS010000064.1:0-5720 GCA_041828405.1 Candidatus Dojkabacteria bacterium | reverse complement strand
AGAAAAAGCTCAGCTATATCAAAGATATATTAGTAAACATAGAAATTCCTACTAAATTACAAACGATACATGCTAGACCAGAAATATACATAGAGGAATCATTTATTAAAGTATTAACACTATTCATACAGGAAGCAATTTTTGCAAATTTCATGACAGCAGAAGAGATAACAGTGAAAAGGAAGAAGAATTTAGAGGTAATGGTTGCCAATGGTTATCATCATGCTCCATTATTCTTCTCGAAACTAGATAAAAGTGTCTCACCTGTTGATACATATATTGAAATAGCAGAAGCAATACAAAATTAGCAACAGATGTGTTTTAGAAAAAACGGAAACTGTAGTTTGCTTTCTCAAATGGAAATTTTGTATAATGGTGGTAACAAGTAGGGTAGACCCTCTGTGCGGTTGAAAAATACCGAAATGCCTCGAACTGTAAGGTTCAGGGACACTATTGAAATAATATAGGTAAAACGGAGGTAATCGCCCTACTTTATCTTTTGTAAAACAATCTCTTTTATACCTTCCTTGTCGAATATGATTAACCTTTCAATTAGGTTTACTTTCTTTCTAATATTAAAGTGTGCTAATTGGTAAGTTAATTTCCTACTCAATCTTTTCTTTTGCATACTTATGAGAAAATTCTTTTTCCCTTGTAATATAGGTATCCTTAATCTTTTTGATATTGATGAGTACTTCTGATTAAAAATCTCCTTACACTCCCACTCTTTATCCTTCCAAATAAAATCATTACTTGGAAGATAGCCTATACCAGACTTTCTTTTCTGATTTCTCTTTATCCACTTTATTTTGAATCCTAAATTTGTAAATCTTTCAGCAAACTCCCTCTCATTTGGCTTTATCAAATCATCATTCATATATTCATCCAAAGAGAGACCTATCCTCTTGTACACTGGAGTATACAGGATTTTCTTTCTCTGTCTTTCTGTTAATTTAGGAGGCTGTATGATACATATATACAGATTCACATCTTCAGTAGATTTCCTGTCATATACATTCTGCATTCTGTTAGATATTCTAAACAACACAAATGAACTTCAGATTAACTGATGATGCCCTTGTTAATTACCATCTTTCTGAGATAGTATGTACATATGATAAATAGTGAAATCCCAAATAAAGACATAGAGATACCAGAATCTCCAGAGAATAATCCTCGTCAACAGGACAAAATCATTGCTTTTGTAACAGGTAAAACAGACAAAGTTGATAGCCGTTTTGAATATGTAAGTGAAAACGAAAGAGAAATGTTCTACTCCGATTTACAAAACGGTAAATACGGTAATGGTGATTTTGACAAAATGCTTCATAAAGTAAGAGGACCAATTTACGAGAATGAACAATTTGAGAAATCAAACTCCATAGATGTATACGAGAAAATATCTTTAGATAAAAGGCAAATGGGTATTGTTGCAATATTTACAGCAGAGGATTTAACAAAAGCAGACAAAATGCAACCAAGAGATTTGTACGATTTTTTAAAGAAGTACCCTACTCCGATAGCTTTTGAAGATGCATGTGAAGCATATCTGAAATATGTGGAGGAGAAGTGTGGTACTGAATGCAAAAAACTATGGGAACAATCCATGGTGCAGTTTCATGAAAGTATATACGGTAAGAGGTATGAATATTACAAACAGATTAACCTAATGAAAAAGGAAGCTAATCGTAGAGCTGCTAACGGTGAGAATGTTTTTACTCCTAAGATTAACCATATTTTAGAATCCGAATCAGATGCAATATTAAAAGCAACGGAGATTGAAGGAGATCCTTTTAATGGTAAATCTTTGACAAGTGAAATTCTTAAAAAGGAGGGCTTGGAACCTAAATATTCATTTGAAATAGATGGTAGTACTATTGTTTTTTCTAAGAATGCTTTTAATTGTGATGATCGTGTAGGAATAATTGGTTATGTATTAAAAGATGGTAAAGTTTTTGCAAGAAGTTACTATTTGAGTGGTTCTCAAGGTTGTTGGAGATATTTGCCGGGATATACCAAAAGAATGAAAAATGGAAAAGAAGTTGTTGATTGGTATTCAAAGGGTTACGAGGAAAATAGTGTGACTTTGCCAGCTGTAACTCAGAATGTATTAGCTACATTGATGCAAAAAGAGTACTCTGTACCGAAGAATACAAAAAATGATCCTGATTTTATCTTGGCAGGTACAGCAAAAACTCACTCAGAATTGTATGAGGCACAATCACCTAGTATGAATCGTGGTAAAGCATATTATCAAGAGATGTCTAAAGAATCTATTAAATTAAAAGCTGATTGGTATGATAGGTATAGTAGTGATGAGAAAGTTCCACCTGAAGAATTAGTTTTGGAAGATTCAGAATCACCTGACTTTTCTAAAGTCGTTCTTTCATGGAGAATGCCTACAAATGTATATGGTGAGATTGTTAGTAGAGTTTTTAAGTCTAAAGATGGGAGATTTGCATATACTTTTAGTACTACATCTGATGGTAAATCTTGGATTACATCTATTGAGGATAATAATGCAAGAGTAGATGGTACGACAGGATTGAAAAACAGTAGGATATTTCCAAGAGATTTGACAACTCCTTGTGCAGAGTATTGGGAACAAGGTAAGGGGTATATTGTTAATAATAGGAATTATGGGGAATATGACAGTATGTATGAGAATTACAATAGTAAAATACCTGTGATAAAGGAGTATACAGAGAAGTTTGTTGAAAATAATTAGTAATTGAGATTTCTATGATGAAGAGATGTACATCAAATGAAATAGCTGAAGATTTTAATTTTGTCATTAAGAAATTAGATAAAATACACCCTAATCCTTACAGATTTATCTCAAAACAAGATCTAGAGAAAAGATTAAGTAAACTTCTATCTGAGTATGAGAGGATTGATCACTCTACTTTTATCTTTGAACTCATGAAAATCTTTTGTAAGATAGGAGATTCGCATACTAGAATAAGAGGTTTTGATAAACTACTATCTCAGAAGGAGTATGCTTTTAGAGTCAAATTGCTCAATGATACATATTACATAGTAGCGGTGGATTACAAACATAGGAAATATATTGGATCCAAGATATTGTCTCTTAATGGAGTATTTATTCAGGACATTATTTCTAAAATGTCGGCAGTAATTACACACGAGAATGAAGTTGTTTTAAGTAACGGTGTACAGGCATGGATATCTGATCTAGATCTACTTAAATATTTAGAAATTGTTAAAGAGGATTTAATACTCAATATTGAAACAGATAAAGGGAAGATTAAGTTGAAGCCAATTAAAGTATTTGAAGATGAGCTATACAATCCTAGAAAGGATAATATTCAAAATAGTGAGACATTAAATCCTAAAGGTTTGTATTGGAAGAAATATTACAAAGAGCTAGATACATACTATCTACAATACAATGAGTGTGAAGATATTACTAAGAAAGAAATTTTAGCAATTGTTGATGAGATTAGAAAAAATCAGGTTAAATTTGTAGTAACTGACTTACGAAACAATCCAGGAGGTAGCTCTCTGATACTTGATCCTTTTACTGATTTTTTGTTTGAAAATCAGGATAGAATAATTCCAATAGTACTCATATCTAATAATACATTTTCAGCAGCGATAATCAATGCTTTGAATATTTTAGATTGCAAGAATTCTATATCCATAGGGAAGAAGACCGCTGGTGCTCCAACTAAATTTGGACAGACAATTAAGATAGTATTGCCTAATAGTAAAATTGTTTTGTCTGTCTCTACAAAATATTTTGAAGAGAAAGGATATGGATTTGGTGCTCCTTTAGTTCCTAAGATAGAGGTTGAAGAGAGCATACAGGAGTATTTAGAAGGAATTGATGTTGATTGGGGAGAATTTCTTAAACAGAGAGAATACATTATTTGAGATATCTCTTTGTTTACTATCTTTATTTGTATTATTGGTGAATTTGAAAAAATGGGCGATACGGGGCTCGAACCTGTGACCTCCACAATGTCAATGTGACGCTCTAACCAGCTGAGCTAATCGCCCACAACAAGCATATTCTACAAAGTATCCTCACTTTTATCAACATTAAACCTAACAAACTCTATCCTATCCAACTCTTTTCTTTGATCATTAAGATTCTGGTAAATCTCTGTAATGAAATCAGGGGAAGTATCAAGAGCCTCCATATATGCATTCACACCATCCTCTAGTTGTATTGGTACTAAAGTTATTGCAAAATCTGCAGATTCTATGAAATAGATATTCTGTTTACCATTATTGGGAAAATCAACACTCCTTACATCAACATTCGTATAATCGCACAAACTCTCAAATATCTCTCTATCCCTTATAACCGCACTCCTTACAAGTGGTCTCTTAAAATCCCACTGCCTATCAGTACAAACCTTTCTAAGATATCTATCAACATCACTTAAAGTCATCTTCTCCAAAAGCTCCTCACACGGCAGATCACCATCAGCATAGTTCATATAGTTCTCTATACTATTTTTTAGCTTCAGTAAATTCTCGTTTCTAAACTCATTCCTTATTGGATCTGTATACATTTATCTTTTAGATATAATTTTATCTACTAAACCGTACTCCTTCGCCTCCTTCGCTGTAAAATACTTATCCCTGTCAGCATCCTTCTCAATCTGCCTAATACTCTGTCCAGTTCTTTCAGAAAGAATACTGTAAAGAGTCTTCCTAATTCTCAAAATCTCCTCTGCCTCAATGGCGATATCACTAGCCTGCCCCTCTACACCACCAAGTGGCTGATGAATATGAATCTTACTATTAGGAAGTGCAAATCTCTTTCCCTTCTTTCCATTTGCCAAAAGTACTGTACCCATAGATGCCGCAAGACCAACAGCTATAGTTGAAACATCACACTTAATGTAGTTCATCGTATCCAATATCGCCATTCCTGCAGTAACCTGTCCTCCCTGTGAATTTATGAACATCTGTATATCCTCATCTGGATTCTCCTTCTCAAGAAAAAGCAACTGAGCAATTATGGTATTCGCCATATTTGTTTCAATTGTATCTCCAACAAATATAATTCTGTCCTTCAAAAGTCTTGAATATATATCGTAAGCTCTCTCACCTCCCCTCTCTTTTTCTATCACTGTTGGTACAAGTATCATATATATATCTTTGTAATATTATTCCTTCTTACCTAAAACCTCGTCTGAGAATTTCTGAAATGCCAAGTCCTTCTGTATGACTCTTCTGATATACTCCTTCCACTCCTCATTCTCAAATATACTCTGATCAGTATCAGCTGGAGCTGTCTTCTTAATCTCCTCAATCCTCTTTGCCAAATCCTCATCAGTAACTTGTAGCCCTCTCTCTTTTGTGTACAACTTCAAAAACACATCTGTTTGCAACGCCTTAGTAGCATCTTTCTCCCACAACTCCCTCATCTTCTCAATTGTTAAATTATTTGCATTCAAAAAATCCTCTGTCTTAACACCTCTACTCGCCATATCCTTGTTAAAAGAATTCTCCCTCTCACTTGCCTCATACTTAACCGCAGACTGTGGAATCTCAATCTTACTCAAAGAAATAGCTTGCTCCAAAATGGAATCCTCTATCTTATGCTTTGCCATATGTTCTTTTTGAGATTTCAAAGTATCATTAACATATTTTTTCAATGATGCAATATCTGTCACATCATCCGCCTTCAAAAGTCCAGCAATCTCCTTTGCCCACTCATCATTTATCTCTTTTGTTTTCGT
>JBHAMS010000063.1:0-4924 GCA_041828405.1 Candidatus Dojkabacteria bacterium | reverse complement strand
ATATTTATGAAAAAGTATCAGTTAAACCTTATCTAAAAAGAACAATCTCACGAGTTCAACACCTTTAACTTTTCATTTGGTATAATGAAATCTGATATATACAAAGAGTTATATGAAATTCATAGATGTAGCTAATACCTTTGAACAGCTTGAGCAGATTACTTCTCGTAATGAGGTTACTGGTCTTCTTGCAGATTTTTACAAAAAGCTTGAGAGAAATGAAGGAGAGATACTTTCATATCTTGTATTGGGTAGGATTTCTCCATCTTTTGTTGCTAAAGAATTCAACTATTCCGAGAAAACACTGCTGAATCTTTTGCATAACTATTTGAGGTTGAAAGATATTTCTGTTGATATTAAGCAAAAGAGGGTTGAGTTAGGGGATATTGGTAATACAGTGAGATATTTTTCTGAAATGTGTGGTTTTGGAAGTGGTAATCATGACATTGTGGAGATATATGATGTTCTTTGGAATATATGTAATATTCAAGGAAGTGGGTCTGTGGAAAAGAAGAATGCGATAGTGTTGGAGACTTTGCAATCTTTGAGCCCTCTTGAGGCAAAGTATTTTGTGAGGGTAATTTGTGGGCAGTTGAGATTTGGTATTAGTTCTAAAACATTGTTGGATGTTTTCTCCTTTATTGTTACAGGAGATAAAAGTGTGAGGGATGAGTTAGATAGGGCGTATGGTGTTTGTGCTGATATTGGGCATATATATTCCCGGATAGCTGGTGTAAATGCTTTAGATGCTGTTGAGAATCTTAAAGGCGTAAGGATTCAAGCAGGAATACCTGTTTTGCCAAGATTGGTTGAAAGAGTTGGTTCTTTTGAGGAGACTTTTGAGAGGACAGGTGTTCCTGCTCTGGTGCAGACAAAGTTTGATGGTCTGAGGTGTCAGATTCACAAGTATAGTAGGAAGGATTTTGAGCAGAGAGAGTATATTTGGAAGAAGTATTTGGGTAAGGAGAGTTCAACTCTTTTTGATATGGGTGGTGGAGATGTTGAGGTTAGGTTGTTTACTAGGAATTTGGAGGATGTTACAGAGATGTTTCCTGAGATTGTTGATTCTGCAATGAGTATGAGTGATAGTTCTTTCATATTGGATTCTGAGGTTTTGGGTTTTAAGGACGGTAGGTTTTTGGCTTTTCAGGAGACGATGCAGAGGAGGAGGAAGCATGGTGTAGGAAATGCTTCTAAGGATATTCCTGTGAAGGCGATGGTTTTTGATGTTTTGTGTGTGAATGGGGAGGATTTGATTGCGGTTGATACTTGTGAGAGGGTTAAGATTCTTGAGAGATTTGAGATGGGTGGTAGTTTGGCATTGTGTGAGACTAAGGTTGTTTCTGATATTGATTCTTTAATGAATGTTTTTAATGAAAATGTGAATTTGGGGTATGAAGGAGTGATTGTGAAGATGGAGAGAGGTGGGTATTTGCCCGGTGTGAGGAATTATGATTGGATTAAGTTAAAGAAGAGCATGATGAATGCTTTGGTTGATACTGTTGATTTGGTTTGTGTTGGCTACTATTTTGGGTCTGGTAGGAGATCTGGTTTGGGAGTTGGGGCTGTGCTTGGTGCCCTTTACAACGAGAGTACTGACTCTTTTGAGGCGATTTGTAAGGTTGGGACTGGTTTCAGTGATGAGCTTTTAGGGAGTATCCGACAGCAATTTGAAGGGAAAGTTTTGGAAGATGGAGTTAATGTTCTTTGTCCACAATCTTTGATTCCTGATGTGTGGGTTGTTCCAGAGGTTGTTTTTACTGTTGAGGCTGATGAGATTACGAGAAGATTGGGTGAAGAGGAGATTGGTGGCGGGCTTTCTTTGAGATTTCCTAGGCTTGTTGAGTGGGGTCGGGACAAGACTGCAAACGATGCAACCAGAGTTACCGAACTTGTAGATATGTTTGAGATGAGGAGGTAGGTTGTAGGTTCTCGTGAGGCTCTGCCTAGGCCTCGCCTCCGTTCAGAAAATTTTCATCTTTTGCCACAGCCAAGAAAAGCCTCTGTACCTAGAGAAAGGCTTTGGGTTTCTGGGAGGCCTGGCCTAGGCCACACCTTTTGTCAGAAAGATTTCATCTTTCTGTCTGGGGTTTTAGTTGGTAGGAGGAGCTAACTTTAGTTTGTTGTTTTGGAAGTTAGCTTGGATAGGTAGAAGTCAAATTCGCTTGCTTTTTCTAGGAAGTCGTATATCTCTCTGTTTAATATTCTGTAAAGAGAGTGTGGCTTGTATTCGGAGTAGAGTATGGCACTGGTGATTGTTGTAATTTCTTCTACACCAATATTTCCTTTTTTGTATTTCTGACAGGCTGTTGTAATAATTTTACCAATTTCTTTTGCAATCCCCTTTTCTTCTTTTGTTAATTCCTCATCAGGAATGCTTCTTGTTAAATCATTTTCATTAATCTCGGTACTGTATTTTTCAATGTATTCCTCTATCTCTGCAACCAGTCCTTCGTAATATTTCTCTGGGTTATGCTTGAAATTGGACATATCTGTAATTTTCTTTTTCATGTCTATCATATATTCCTAAAGCCTAATTTCTTAATTAAAATTTTTATGGTATAACTGAATATATGAAAGCATATCTTACAGCTTTGCTTTGTGCAACAATGATAATCTCTGTTGTCCCTTCAGCCTTCTTTTTAAGTCCTTCAAGTAAAATATCTATTGTTTCTGAGGAGTCTGTAAAAGGAGCTAGAGAAGATGGTTCTGGGTATATTGATGGAATTGATGGCTATGAAATTGGCTCTCCATCTAACAGTGAGGTTAACTCATTTGTTGATCATGTCTCAAATATCATTAAATCTCTCTTTCGTATGCTAGGTTCTATGCTGAAAGGTTTCTTTAATGCATTTAAAGATGGTATCTCATGATATGTCTTACTCTAATCTTTTAAGAATTTCCCAAAATGGTGCTTGGTTTTGATAATGAAAAATATGTAAAGATTCAGAGTAAAAATATTCTTAAAAGGACAAAACTTTTTGACAAGTTGTATTTGGAGATAGGGGGGAAGTTGTTTGATGATACACATGCCTCCAGAGTTTTACCCGGTTTTCAGGCAGATGTGAAGATAAAGATGTTTCAGGAATTGAAAGATGATTTGGAGGTAATCTTCTGCATCAATGCTGGCGATATTGAGAAAAACAAGGTGAGGGCAGAGTACGGTATTACATATGATATGGAGGTGTTGAGATTGGTTTCTAACTCGAAGGAGATGGGTTTCAATATCAATTCTGTTGTTGTAACTCTCTACAACAATCAGCCGACAGTTGATAATTTCATTAAGAAATTGAAAAGGCATAAACTTAAAACATATATTCACAGATATACAAAAGGATATCCTACAGATATTGATACTATTGTAAGTAAAGAAGGGTATGGTGCTAATCCGTATATTAAAACTACTAAAAAAATAGTATTGGTTACAGCACCTGGTCCTGGTTCTGGTAAGTTGGCGACTTGTCTTTCGCAGTTATATCATGAACAGCATAGAGGAGTTAATGCGGGATATGCTAAATTTGAAACAATGCCTGTTTGGGATTTGCCATTGAAGCACCCTGTTAATATGGCATATGAGGCGGCTACTGCTGATTTGAAAGATATTAATTTAATTGATTATTTCCATCTTGAGGAATACGGTAAGAAGGCAGTTAATTACAACAGGGATCTGGAAGTTTTTCCTGTTTTGAAGACAATTTTGCATAGGATACTTGGTAAAGATGTGTATAAATCACCTACGGATATGGGTGTTAATATGATTGGTAAATGTATTCTTAATGATGAGGTTGTAGTTGAGGCTTCTAAAAAGGAGGTTGTTAGGAGGTATTTTAATGAATTATGTAATCATAGGTTAGGGCTTGCTGATTATGATACTGCAGAAAGAATTAAGAAGTTAATGAATGAATTGGGAATTGATGAGAATTACTTAGATGTTGTTGCACCTGCTTTGGAGAAATCCAAGAAGGAGAAGAGGCATGTTGTTTCTTTGAAATTACCAAGTGGAAAAATTGTTATTGGGAAAGAAACTGATTTGTTAAGTCCTGCAAGTAGTGTGATTTTGAATGCTATTAAGGAAATGAGTAATATCCCTGATAATATTAAATTGCTTTCTCCATCAATACTTAAACCGATATTGGAATTTGTACCTCTTGGTGGTGAAAGTAAGAATGTTTTAGGTTTACAGCAAGTTTTAGTTGCATTAAGTATCTCTTCGGTAACAAACCCTTCAGTTGAAGAGGCTTTGAGAAGTTTGAAAAGCTTGAAGGGCTGTGAGGCACATGCTACATATATGGTTGGCAATGGTGATTCTAAGATGTTGAAAAGTTTCGGTATCAATCTTACTTGCGAGCCAGTTTTTTACTCCGATGCTTTTGATTGGAATTTGTAGAGTTGTAAAAGTTTCCAGTTAAGGAATATTCTGCTTTGTAAATAGTCATCATTGTATATGTAATTGGTATAATATGATGTTTTAAGTTGAGAATCGTTGATACCGTTGTTTTGGGATATTGCACAATACAATATGGTAGGATTGTTCACAAAGGGGCATTTTTTGTTAGCTTCTGTTACGATTATTTGTATATTACTAGCTCTAAAATTAACTTCTCCAAGAAAGAAAAAGGATATTCACAATATGATAAGGTGGATTGTAATATTCATATGGATACTTGAAATTTGGAGAATTGTATATTCAGTAAGGCTTAATTCTCTCTCTGCAGTTAATACATACATTCCATTATATTATTGTAGTATATTGCTTTATGCAGGTGTATTAAGTTCTTTTGGTAAGAATTCTCTTAAAAGAGTAGGTGATGTTGTTCTTTCTGCGGGAGTATTTATAGGTGGTGTTGTCTTTCTTATTCTTCCATCAACCTCTCTTTCTTTTTATCCAGCTTTTCATTTGTTAAGTATTCATAGCTTTATCTAT
>JBHAMS010000062.1:0-12003 GCA_041828405.1 Candidatus Dojkabacteria bacterium | reverse complement strand
GATGAATTTCTTCATAAATTTAGAAAAGGATTGGGATTATGAAGAAGAAAGAGTTAGCAGGTCTGCTACTATCTGAAGTTGAAAAAATCTTTCCAGAAGCGATTACAGAGCTTCAAAACTGGAGTAGTGATTTTCAGTTTTTGATATGCATAATCCTGTCTGCTCAGACTACTGACAAGCAGGTGAATAAAGTGACGGGGAAGTTATTTGAGAAGTATCCTGATGCTAAAAGTATGGCTAGTGCAGATGTGGAGGATCTGGAAAGGCTTGTTGGAGGGATTAATTACTTCAGGACAAAGGCTAAGAATATTAAGAATACAGCAAAAATTCTTAATGAATCGTACAACGGTAAGCCTCCTATGCTTATTAATGAACTTATCAAACTTCCTGGAGTGGGTTACAAGACTGCAAATGTGTTTTTGAATGATTTGTACAAGTCTAATCAAGGGATTGCTGTTGATACACATGTTTTAAGAGTTGCAAGGTTGTATGGTCTGACTGAGAATACTGATCCTACTAAGGTTGCTCATGATTTAGAGAAACTTTATCCTAAGAAAGATTGGTACAAAGTTAATTCTTCTTTTGTTTTGTATGGGAGATATGTGCTTAAAGCGAAAAAGCCTGATATGGAAAGGGTGGTGTTGAAGGAGTTTTTGTTATAGCTTGTTGTCGGTTAATATATTTTTCATTTTTGGATATTAAGATTATATGTGAATGTAATTTGACAGAATGTCACATATACGCGACAATTTGGAAATAAGAGTATTGATGTTTTTCTTTTAGATTCGGCAAAAAGAGATTAAAAAGCTTTATCTAGGAAATCTAAACTTTAATATTCAAAATATGAGTAAGATTAAGTTAATACCTTGGGAAGAAGTTGAGAAAATGATGTTCACAGAAAAGGAAAGGGAGGAGATACATAGAGGTGCACAAAGAAGAATTGCTTTGAGAATGCTTAAAGAGGCAAGAAAATCGCAGAATATTTCTCAATATGAATTATCTAAAAGGAGTGGTATTTCCAGAAGTGTCATAAGTGAGATAGAGAATGGAAAAAGAAATGTTTCTATCGCTAAACTTACTAGACTGGCTGATGCTTTAGATACTGATTTGAAAATAGAGTTTGTTAAGAGGAAGAAAGTGTAGATGAGTATGTATACCCCGTGGGGTATGCGGGTTGTATGTCAGATGGTGAATATTAGTTATATCTATTTATGAGTGCGATATCATGATATATTGTTTGTATATGAAATTTTAACAATAGTTAATTTCACCAATGAATGTACTTTCAAGTGCTTTCGTATCTCTCAGATAATATTCAAGAAATTGTATTTGAAGAGAGAGGTACAGAAAGCATACCCTTTTCACCAATAATATGATATACTCACCCCGTTAGCACATAATATTATCAGTATGCTTCACTCGCTAACAGGTAAGCATCACCAAAGGAAAACCCTATGGAAGATAAAACAAAAAAGGTTGCTGAAGAAAAAGACAGCAAGTCACTATACTCCCAAATAGATACATTTTTAGATGACAAAGCTCATCAAATCAAAAAACTCTCAAGAGGAGATATCATTGAAGGAACAGTAGTCGATGTCAGAGATGGTATGGTCATCGTTGATGTCGGATACAAATCTGAAGGTATCGTCGCAGGAAGAGAGTTAAAGAGTGAATCTTTAGACTGGAGAGATTTAAAAGATGGAGACAGTATCTTGGTATATGTTGTTAAACCAGAAGATGAAGAAGGACAATTAATCCTTTCAATCAGAAGAACACAACAAGCAAGTGCTTGGATTACATTAGAGAAAGCT
The DNA here is from genome assembly GCA_041828405.1 of Candidatus Dojkabacteria bacterium. Lineage (GTDB taxonomy): Bacteria > Patescibacteriota > Dojkabacteria > SC72 > SC72 > UBA5232. The sequence goes on along the minus strand of JBHAMS010000062.1, from coordinate 10,192 downwards.
AAGAAAGACAATGACATTGTTGAAACAACAGTTGTTGAGGCAAACAATGGTGGTTTAATTGTAGAAATTGGAAAAGATGTAAGAGGATTTATCCCAACATCACAATTAGATGCATCAAGAGTATATCTAAATGGTATCAGACAAGTAGGAAAAGATATTTCTTCTAAAGTACAAAAGAGATTAAACTCCTTAGTTGGAGACAAAATCCAAACCAGAATTATCGAATTAGACAGAGAGAAAAACAGAATCATTCTTTCCGAAAAGATGGTAACTCAATCAAGAGATTTAGAGCAGAGAGAGAAAACATTGAACAGAGTAAAAGAAGGAGATATCCTAGAGGGTACAGTAAGTGGAATAACTCCATTTGGCGTATTTGTAAATGCGGAGGGATTGGAAGGTTTAGTCCATCTTTCAGAGCTCTCATGGGACAAGGTTGAGGATATCGGTAGCCTATATTCTGTTGGAAGCAAGGTTAAAGTTATGGTTATTGGTGTAACTGATGGTGGTAAGAGAGTTGCTTACAGTGTTAAAAGATTACTTCAAGATCCTTGGGCAGAAGCTATTGCTAAATACAAGATTGGAGATATTGTTAAGGGTAAAATCCAAAAAGTTGTTCCTTACGGAGCATTTGTAAGAATTGGTGATGGATTAAACGGTTTAATTCATATTTCAGAGCTTTCTGACAAATTGGTTAAAGATCCTGAAGATATGGTTAAAGTTGGAGATGATGTAGATGTTAAAATTCTTTCAATTTCTTCGACTGAAAGACATTTAGGATTGAGTTTGAAAGCTGCAAAGGGTAGAAGTGAGAGAGAGGAAGAGAGGAAAGAAGAGCTTTCTCAAGAGGATTTAGTTACGGCAATTGATAGTGCAATAGATGAAGAGATTGGTGAGAAAAAAGCAGAGTAATTTGCCAAAACTCCATTTGCGAAAAAGAGATCCAATTGAGGGTCTCTTTTTTTACCTAAACATCAAAAAATTTAGTAAAAGGAATATTTCCTTACAATATAGTATAATTAGCAATGCTTAAAAAACGAATATCTAGAAAACAACCAGCTTTTAACAGAATGAGTAACAACCTCTTTGTTGCTCTCACAACCGCTTCCCTAGTTTCCGAATACCTAGGCGAAGAAAATATCTCACTCTCAAGTATGCTCATAGGTATACTACTAAATGAAGAATCCTTAGCAAGGAAAGCAGTTACAAGTATGGGTATCTCGGTAAGTGATATCATAACTCTACTAACGAACAAAAAAAATATTGAGGTTGTAGGTAAAGTTACATCAAAAGAACTAAATCTTTCAAAAGAATCCGCAGATGCTTTGCAAAAAGGTTTAAGTCTTGCACAAAGAATGTCCCATGTATATTTCGGAACAGAGCATCTTCTTGTTGCAATTCTAGAAAGCAAATCAAAAAAAATACAGAAATTAGGACAAATCGGGTTAACAGCAGAAAAATTCAGAAACGAATTAAACAAAATTGCCACATATCCATTGGGGATATTGGCAAAACCATCTCAGGAGATGACAGCTGAAGAGAATGCTGGAATCATGGAATATCTTGGAACAGATCTTGTTCAACTAGCAAGGGAAAACAAGCTAGATCCTGTAGTTGGTAGAGAGAAGGAAATAGATCAGTTGGTGAATATTTTAAGTAGGCGAAAAAAGAACAATCCGATAGTTGTTGGAGAAGCAGGTGTTGGTAAAACAGTACTAATTGAAGGCTTGGCACAAAGAATTGCAAATAGGGTGGTACATCCTTCACTAAGTGAAGTTAAAATTATTTCATTAGATGTAGCAAGTATAGTAGCTGGAAGTAAAATGCGAGGAGATATTGAAGAAAAGATAATGTCAATAATAGAGGAGGTGACAGAATCAAATAACACAATACTTTTCATTGATGAAATACACAACATAATCAGCTCAGGTGGATTTGGACCATCATCAGATATTGCCTCCGTTCTCAAACCCGCACTTTTACAAGGAAATTTCCGATGTATAGGTGCAACAACGACAGAGGAATACAACAGATATATTGAAACAGATCAGGCATTAGTAAGACGATTTGTCCCACTATTCCTACAAGAACCATCAGTGGAGGACTCAATGAATATTGTAAAGAAGATGAAACCTGTATTGGAAAAACATCACAAAGTAAGAATCGGAGATGAAAGTATAAAATATGCAGTAACTCTTTCTGAAAGATATGTAAGTGACAGATATCTACCAGACAAGGCAATTGATGTAATAGACGAAGCGGCTGCATCCAAAAAACTCTCTGTGGAAAAAGGATACAAAGATTTAATACCTTTGCGAGAAGCACTGAATGTAACTACGATATTAAAAGAAGACTTAATATACGAAGGAAATATGGAGGAAGCATCAAAATTGCAAAGAAGAGAGAATGTTTTAAGAAGAAAAATTGCAAAGAGGGAGAAAGAGTTTGAATATGAGAAGCTAAGTATTGAAAATGAAGTAAATTCCGAGGATATACGAGACATAATTTCAAAATGGACAGGAATTCCTGTAAATACATTGGGAAGTAAAGAAAAATCATCACTATTAGAGCTTGAGGGAAATCTAAATCAGCAAATCATTGGGCAAGAAGATGCATGCTCTGTAGTTGCATCTGCGATAAAAAGAGCTAGAACTGGCATCATCAATGAAGATAGACCGTGGGCATCTTTTCTCTTTTTAGGTCCAACTGGAGTTGGCAAAACAGAACTTGCGAAAGTTTTGACAGAAAAGCTTTTTGGTAATGAGGACAACTTAATTCAAATTGACATGAGTGAAATGATGGAGATGCACAGTGTTTCCAAGCTAATTGGTTCACCTCCAGGATATGTAGGTTTCCAAGATGGAGGTTGGCTAACAGAGAAAGTCAGAAGGCATCCACATTCAGTAATTCTGTTTGATGAAATTGAAAAAGCACACCCTGATGTGTTAAATGTACTCCTACAAATTTTGGAATATGGGCATTTGACCGATGGTAGAGGAAGGAGAGTAAATTTCAAAAATACTGTGATTATTCTAACATCAAATATCGGTGCAGAGGAGATAAGGAAGGATAGAGTACTTGGTTTCGTTGGTGAAAACAATGACAAAAGAAGTGATACAGAGATAGATAAAGCATATGCAGGTATGAAAGAAATGTTGCTTAATGAACTAAGAGAGGTGTTAAGGCCAGAGTTAATTAACAGAATTGACGACATTGTGATATTTAGGTCATTAACTAGAAAAGATGCGAAGAAGATAGTAAAACTGCTGGTTGAAAGTTTAAATAAAAGATTGGTTGAGGAGAAAATCTTCGTTGTGCTTGACGACGAAGCTATAAACTACATCGTTAAAAACTCCTTTAGCGAAGAATATGGTGCAAGACCTTTGAGAAGGTTTATACAAGACAGTGTTGAGAATATACTTGCAGACTATCTTTTAGAAAACGATACTGAAAGAATGAACTTGGAAAAGGTATATGTCGGTATAGAAAAGGGCAAGCTAACAATCAAATAGCCAATTTTGCAAACCTATAGCATCTTAAATATTTGTGAAAAAGTGTCTAGAAGTAAAGCTGTGATACAGATTTTCTTACGAGTTCAACGACTGAGCAAACATGTAGTGTGATATACTCAAAAGATATGAAGTATATATGTTCTGCTTGTTCAAGTGAATTTCTAAAGTGGTCAGGGAAATGTCCTTCCTGTGGTGAATGGGGGACACTTGAGGAAATGGAGGAAAGTGTAGAAATCCAATCCACACAACATTTTCCTGTAAATCTTGCTAAAACAGGTACACTTAAAGATCTTGCAAATGCAAAATCCCAAAATCAGACAAGTGATACTACCAAAAGAATATCAACAGGTTTTTCTGAATTTGACAGAGTTTTGGGAAAAGGCCTTGTTGCAGGAGAAGTTGTTCTACTCAGTGGAGAACCAGGTGTTGGTAAATCAACACTTCTAATGCAAATTGTCATAAACTTCAGTAAAAAAGGCAAAATCCTTTATATCTGTGGTGAAGAATCCCCATCTCAGTTAAATTCCAGGCTTGAAAGAATTTTAGGAAAGAGTAAATTTACAAATATTGATAAATTTGTTGTAACAGAGGATACTGTGGCCGAGAGTATTGCAGCTTTAATTGAGCAAGAAAAGTTTGAGCTTGTAGTAGTTGATTCTATACAAAGTGTCTCATCTATGGCATCTAAGGGATATGCTGGAAGTATAAGTCAGGTAAGGCTTTCTGGAGCTATCTTGACTAGAGTTGCCAAGCAGACAGGCACACCAATTTTTATAGTTGGACAAATTAACAAAGGTGGAGATATTGCTGGTCCAAAGGTACTTGAGCATATTGTTGACTGTGTTTTGTATATGGAAGGTGATCAATATAATCAGTATAGAATTGTGAGGGGTATGAAAAACAGGTTTGGTTCCACGAATGAGATAGGTGTCTTTGAAATGCGTGGCAATGGGCTTTCTGAGGTTGGTAATCCTTCGTTGTTGTTTCTGGAGTCTGAATCAAGCTCTTCTGGTAGCGCTATAGGTGCTGTGATGCAAGGTTCAAGAGTTGTTTTTGTTGAAGTGCAGGCACTTGTTGTTGAGAGGGAGAGTGAGGGTGGTCCTTTGAGGAGGGTTGCTAATGGTATTAAGAAGCCGAGATTGGATATGTTGTGCGCTGTTTTGTCTAAGAAGGGTAAAGTGTTTTTGGGGAATAAGGATGTTTTTGTTAATATTGTGGGTGGGTTGAGTGTTAGTGATCCTGCTATTGATTTGGCTGTTTGTTCTGCAATTAAGTCTTCTGTGGAGGATAGGGTGTTGTCTAAGGATACTTTGTATTTTGGTGAGGTTGGTTTGACAGGTGAGGTTAGGGGAACTTGGGGTGTTGATTCTATTATTGCGGAGGCAGAGAGGTCTGGGTGTAAGAATCTTATAGTTGGTAGGATGAGGGTTGGTGCTTCTAAAGGGATAAATGTTAAGAAGATTCATGTAATTACTTCTATATAGTTTTTTGTATGTATTGAATGCGTAAGGGTGTCTTTGTTCTTACTTGGTTTCTAAACACTTTTTCATAAATATTTAAGATGCTATGGGTGCTTTCTCGCTTTGGAGTATTTATTCTTTTCTCTTTGATTCGCAATATAGTAAGAGCTTGTATATTTAATACACAGAAAATGTAACTCATTTGTTAAGACTGGTTTTATTGTAACTTTTTCCACGGAAGGGTTGGGAATGCTCGATGTGTGAGTGTTTTTATGTACACAGGGTTTTGTGGTGCTTTTATATAAGCTTGACAGTTATTGTACGAAAAGGTATACTTATATATAGTTCTTAACAGGTATGTGGATATCTTAGATTTCTCCCTTTGTCTGGGGTGTTACAAGCACAGCTGGGCAAATGGAAAAGTCTAAGATACTAGTCTCTTTCTCTCTGCAATATAACTATATATTTCAAAGAGAAGAAGATGGGGAAACATACAAAATGTTCTTCGCAACTTCCTCTTCATTAAGTGGAGGAAGAAACCGGGGTCGGTTGGGGCAGTACCGATCCCTTCTTCTTTATTTCATATCCAAAAATTTGTAATTGACATCCATATCTGATTTCAATATACTTCAAATGTACGATATGGCTGAATGCCCATAAATTAAATTCCCATTAAGGAAACATGGTCAAAAAAACTAAAACTATAAAAGAATATGAATCAATGACCCTTGCTGAGCTTAGAAGTGAAGCACAGGATCTCAAATTAGAAAACTTCATGGAACTTCCTAAAAGAGAACTCATAATTGAAATTCTCAAAAAGGCAACAAACGATGAAGGTTTTGTTTTCGTAGAAGGAATACTTGAAGTAATGAAAGATGGTTCTCATGGAATATTGAGAACAGAGGACTTACTACCAAGTGACAATGATGTATATGTATCTGGATCACAAATTCAAAAGTTCAGTCTTAGAACTGGAGATGAAGTTGCAGGTCCTGCAAGATTACCAAAAGACAAGGAAAAGTATCTAAGCCTTTTAAGAGTAGATACAGTATATGGAAAGCCAGCGGCAGATGCTGCAAAAAGACCAAACTTTAGGAAGCTTACACCAATATTCCCAAACAAGCAGATAAAACTTGAAACAGAGCAAGATGTCACTTCTACAAGAATGATTGATTTAATTGCCCCAATAGGTTTTGGTCAAAGATCTATGGTGGTTTCTCCTCCAAAAGCAGGTAAAACATGGTTGCTAAAGGATATCGCAAATGGTATAGCAACCAATTGTCCAAAAGCAAAACTTATGGTTGTACTTGTTGGTGAAAGACCTGAAGAGGTTACAGACATGAAAAGATTTGTAAAAGGCGAAGTATATGCATCAAACTTCGATGAATTACCAGAGCATAACTGTAAAGTTGCGGAAATGGCTTTGCAAAAAGCTATGAGAATGGTTGAGTGGGGAGATGATGTAATTATCTTAATGGACAGTATCACTAGACTTGCAAGGGCATACAATATTACAATGCCAACATCTGGTAAAACACTCTCTGGAGGTTTTGACCCAGCGGCACTGTACCCTCCTAAAAAATTCTTCGGAGCAGCAAGAAACTTTGAGGAAAAAGGCAGTTTAACAATTATTGCAACAGCATTAGTTGACACAGGAAGTAGAATGGATGATTTAGTATATGAAGAGTTCAAGGGAACTGGAAATATGGAACTTCACCTTGATAGAAGTCTTGCTAACAAAAGAATATACCCATCAATTGATGTAACCAACTCTGGAACTAGGAATGAAGAATTACTACTAGGAAAAGATGTGCTAAATCAATCATGGAGATTAAGAAGAATGCTTGAGGTCTTAGACAGTAATGAAAACCCAACAGAAATACTCGTTGATAGATTAAAGAAAACAAAGGACAACGAAGAATTCCTTGCCACTCTACACGAGGCATAAATAATTGGTATAATTTACTATATTATTTAATCATCTTCTCTCTAATATTGGAAAACGATGAAGTTCGGAATAAAAATATATCAGGATTAAGCTTCAAAGATCTCTCATCTAGTGAAGATAAATCATCTAATGAAAACTATCTTTTCCTCAATGATGACATAGAGGGGAGTAAATTCGTTAGAAAAATCAAGAAGAAATTCTATGATTTCTATATAATTCAATCCACTAAGAACAACTTAATAGAATTCGTAATGGTGTTTTTTGAATACATGTACAGAAGGATTAAAGTAATAATGATACTACTATCTGTACTAATGGATATCCTTTTTGGATACTTTGAGGCATTCAAAAATACACTCTCCAAAAGCATGTTCTGGGGTAGGGGAAAATTCTTTAATTCCGCAGTCAAGATAATCTTTGTTTCAATCATCTTCATACTCACGATATCCTATCTGTATCGCAAACCAGTTGTAACAAGAGCTAGTGATGTTGAACTAGAAACTGTCAGTGTGGCGGAAACTGACATGGCAGTCATGAACTCCACAGTCAACACACTCATACCAAAAGATAGGGCAAGAAGATCCACTGAAGAATATATAGTAAAAGGTGGAGACACTTTAAGCAGTATCGCAGCCAGCTACGACAATTTAAGTGTTGAATCAATTCTTTGGGCTAACGACATGAGTGAGAATAGTTACATCAAGCCGGGAGATAAGCTACTAATTCCACCAAGCAATGGTGTGCTAGTAAAAGTAGCAAGTGGTGATACTATATACACACTTGCTAAAAAGTACTCTGCAAGTGATCAGGCGATTGTAGATTTCAACTGGTTAGACTACCCATTTACTCTAACTGTAGGGCAGGAGATTTTCATTCCTGATGGTAAGAAGCCAAAACCAGTAGTTCAGACTCCTGTATATGCAACATCTACAACTACATCTTCATATACACAGAACCAATACAAAGCACCACAAACGGTAAGTGGCAATACTGGAAATGTAGGACGGTTTATTTCATGGCCTGTTGCTGGTGGTGCAGGAGTAATATCGCAATACTTCAGTTACTATCACACAGGTATTGATATTGCATCAAATGCTTTGCCAAATATAGTGGCTCCTGCTGGTGGTACTGTGATTTTTGCAGGATGTAGTGGATACTGTCCTCCTCTCGGCTCTACATATGGAGGATCTGGATATGCTTGGTCAATACAGATTGATCACGGAAATGGTTATACAACCTGGTATGCTCACTTAAAGAATATTTATGTGAAGTCTGGACAGAGTGTTGCTAGAGGTGAAGTGATAGGGCAAATGGGTTCTACAGGAAGATCTACTGGGCCTCATGTGCACTTTGAAGTTAGGAAGGGAGTTGCGTATGGAACGCATGTTAATCCTTTGTTGTTCGCTACATGGTAAAATGTGTGGAGAGCTACGGGCCCATAGTTTAGTTGGTAAAACATCTCATTCGCATTGAGAAGAGCGTCGGTTCAATTCCGATTGGGTCCATTGCTATTTTGTTTGTGTTGAATGCGTAAGAATGTTCTTGTCGCAGCTTAGTTTTCAGATACTTTTTCATAAATATTTAAGATGCTATAGGGTGGTTGAAATGTAGTTTCTCTTGTTAAAATAGGTTTTTGAGAAAAATTTTTCAGTTTGTAGGTTAATAATTGAACGATCGTGAAAATTTTAACTAGCTATGTTCCACGAAAGGTGAAAGCGTTGTTTAATAAGGAAATTCCTGCCCTCCTTTGACTATAGGGGTCCTATAGCTTGTGGAGAATGTATAATTCTTTCATATTATCTTCCAATACTCTCAATTTTAGTATAGAATATACCCATTATGACAACAAAAACAACGAAAAATACATACAATCCACAAGAGATTGAAAAAAAATGGCAAGAGAAATGGTTTGAAAATCCAACATATGAAGCAAAAGACCTTGATAATACAAGAGAAAAGTACTATCTCTTAGTAGAATTCCCTTATCCATCTGGAGATAGTATGCATATGGGGCATACAAGAAACTACTGTATGATGGATGCTGTAGCGAGATTAAGAAGAATGCAAGGACAAAATGTTGTGTATCCCATAGGATACGATTCTTTTGGCCTCCCAACAGAAAACTATGCTATAAAGGTAAAAAGACCTCCTCAAGATATAACTAAGGAAAATATAGCAGTATTCAGAAGACAGCTAAAAAGCCTAGGTCTCTCTTTTGATTGGAGCAGAGAAATAGATACATCCGATCCAGCATATTACAAATGGACACAATGGCTCTTCCTTAAAATATTTGAAAAAGGCTTAGCATACAAGGCAAAAATGCCAATAAACTGGTGCCCAAAATGTAAAGTAGGCTGTGCAAATGAAGAAGTAATTGATGGAAAGCACGAAAGATGTGGTACTCCAGTTGAAAAGAAAGACATAGACCAATGGGTTTTGAAGATAACTGAGTATGCAGACAAGCTAGATGCCGATTTAGACAAGGTTAAATACGAGGAAAGTGTTAAAACGAGGCAAAGAAATTGGATAGGTAAGAAGGATTGGTATGACATTAACTATCCAGTGGAGGGTACGGATGAGGTTATTACAGTATGTACAACAAGGCCTGACACTCAATTTGGAGCTACTTTTGTTGTAATTGCACCAGAACATGAAATTGTTCAGAAATTAATGAAATATATTCCAGAAGAGAACCTTCAGGATGTAAAAAAATATATTGATGAAACAAAAAAGAAGAGCGATCTTGAAAGAATCTCAGAAGGGAGAAAGAAAACAGGTGTCTTTACTGGACTATATTGCAAAAATAGCATATCGGGGAAAAGCCTGCCAATATATCTAACAGACTTTGTATTAGCAACAGTTGGGACTGGAATGGTTGTCGGTGTACCCGCTCACGATATGAGAGATTATGAATTTGCAGAGAAATTTAACCTGCCAGTAAAAAGAGTTATTGCAGGACCTAATGGAGAGAAAGATGAAATTACAAAAAGAGAAGATATTTATGAAGATTATGGAACAGTCTTTAACTCCGGCTTTTTAGACGGTCTTAGCAGTCAGGAAGCGATGGTGAAACTAGAGAGGTTTTTAGAAGAGAAATCAATCGGAAAGAAAACAGTAAGGTATCACTTACGAGATTGGATCTTTTCAAGACAGCATTACTGGGGTGAACCGATTCCAATTGTTCACTGTCCAAAATGTGGAATGGTGGCACTTCCAGAAGAACAACTTCCTTTAGAATTACCAAAAGTTGATGCATATGAGCCAACAGATACTGG
>JBHAMS010000061.1:0-8144 GCA_041828405.1 Candidatus Dojkabacteria bacterium | reverse complement strand
TTTCCTGTTATTGCGGTTAACTCTCTTGCCACTCCAATTATTCCAAAAAGATCTCCCCTATTTGTTAATCCCTTATTTTCAATATCTATTACTGTATCTTCTAAATCGTAATATTTGGCAAATAGCTCTCCTACAGGAGCATCTTTTGGTAATCTCATTACACCATTATGCTCAGGACCAACATTCAATTCCTTTTCTGAACACATCATTCCGTTTGAAATCTCTCCTCCCAATTTTCTTGCCTGTATAACTATTGGCTCTTCTTCTGTATATATTGTTGATGGGATAACTCCACCAGGTTTTATATATGCAACCTTATCACCAACCTGCAATGTTCTATCTCCTGCTACAACCTGTATGTTCTCTTTTTCGCCAATGTTAATTTGGTATATTCCTAATTTATCAGAATCTTCATGATCTCTTTTTTCAACAATCTCTGCTACAAATATATTTTCATAATCCTTTGCAATATTGTGATGACTTTCAACCTCTGCAATATGCTCTTTAATCAATGTTATGATCTCGTCATCAGATGCTGAAATATTTCCAAATTGTTTCAAAAGTTTTGTAGTTACTTTCATTTAGAATTGTCTCAAGAAGTTAAGATTGGAATCTCTCAATATTCTAATATCATTGATTCCAAGTTTTATCATTGTTAATCTGTCTACTCCAAATCCCCATGCAAATCCAGAGTATTTATTATGGTCTATCCCTGCTTCCTCTAAAACATTTGGGTGAATCATTCCACAACCCATTATCTCTATCCAACCTGAGTACCCACACACCGAACAACCTGCTTTTTTACAAAATGGACAACTTATGACAAATTCGCAATCTGGCTCTGTGAATGGAAAAAATGATGGCTGTATTCTTACCTCTAATTCTGTTTCAAGGTATCTCTCAAGGAATGTCTTTATGGTTGCCTCCATATTTGCTAAAGAAACACCTTTATCAATATATACCCCCTCTATTTGATGAAATGTATGCTCATGGCCAGCATCTGTTGCTTCATTCCTGTAGCATCTTCCAGGAAGTACAACTGCTATTGGAGGAGGTGCAAATTTCTTTATTGCTCTATTTTGCATTGTTGAAGTATGTGCTGGTAATACATATCCATCCTCTGTCCAAAAGGTATCATACATATCTCTCGCAGGATGTCCTTTGGGGAAATTCAATGATTCAAACATGTGGTAATCATCATCTATCTGCCTACTTTCCAGTACATCAAAACCCATTCCTTTGAATATTCCTGTTAATATTTCTAGCTCTTTTGTTAATGGATGTACACTTCCCTTTGTATCCAAAAGATTAGGTTTTCCACCTTCTGAATTTATGTCAAACGGTGCTGTTGGATCAATTCTCTGCTTTGTTGAATATTCATTTCTCTCCAGCAGTTTGTTTTGTAAAATATTTTCAACCTCATTCTTGAGGAAATTTACCTCTTTGCCGTACTGTGCTTTCTGCTCTGATGGTAAAGAGGATATCTGTCCAAGTGCTTCAGTCAAAACTCCCTTCTTGGCTAAATATTTTGATTTCAATTCGTCATACTGGAGTGAAAGATCTCCCTGTATTTGGTCATATATTTCTTTTAGATTTTTGTTTGTGAAGTCCATTACTGTGTTTAGTATACTACAAAAAACTTCTCTTTAGAATACAGCAGATTCATGTATTTACGAATGTTGAAAAATTTAAGTGGATATACCTTGGTTATTACATGGAAGCTTTTGAAAGCATTCAAAATTTGGTATATCCACTTGATCGATTGTTGTCACCTTCTATTCCTTAAAGTTTAAGAAGTTCTGCAGGGTATATGTACATATTGCATTGAAAAGCCTCAATGCCTTGTAAAGTGTAGAATATACTACCACTTAGCATTTTGCTTGGATCTATGACAAATTCGATATTATCGATCTTGGTTGTTAAAAGTACGAATTGGTCATATTTTTCTAAATCCTTTAGTAATACAATACCTTTTATACTGATCTTGCATTCAGGATCTAGTTCGCACATCTTCCAAAATGCTAAACATATTGCTAATGTAGAACAGTATGTCTCTACCATCTCCTCAAAACTAGCCTCTTTTTTTTGGAATCTTGCATATGCATCTTCTTTGCTCTGTGCAAGAGTTTCCCCTTCAAAAGAAGTGTCTTTTGGAAATCTCCCATCTCTGTTTGGTTTGAAGCCACAGAAGTATGGTGAGCTTATTAAAATGTTAGAGAAAGTTTTAATCTGTACTACTTTTTTATCCCCTGTGGGTGATAGGTTAAGTAACATCAGTTACCTCCATTTTTTTATTTTTAGAAAGAACATGTCAACAATCAATGCCGATTGTAGCACACTACAGGTTATATTGGAATACTTAAAGTTGTACTATATATCTTTGTGGTATTAAAGAGATTTTACAATTGTAGAAAATACCTCAGGATTGTTTTGTGCAATGTCTGCAAGTACCATTCTGTTCAAATCAATCTTGTTCTCTTTCATCTTATTGATGAATTCGCTATATCTTATTCCATTGATCTTACATGCTGCATTGACTTTTGAAATCCAAACTCTTCTAAAATCGCTTGCTTTTCTCTGTCTGTGATTATATGCATATTGACCAGCATGCATATATGCTTCATGAGCAACTTTGTAAAGTTTACTCTTGCTCATTCTATAGCCCTTTGTACTCTTTCTTATCTTATCATGCTTTCTCTTTCTTGTTATTCCACCTTTTACTCTCATACTAAAAATTTTTAGATATTAATAATTTTTTTTACTATTCTTTTACTGTTTGTAACATCAATCTCTTTGCTTGAAGATTGTCTTCTCTTTGATCTCCTTGACCTCTTAGTCTTTAGATGACCTTGATGGCTCTGCTTATACCTTACTACTGGAGCTTTATTCCCCCTTGGATTTGAAAGGTTAACTCTCTTTTTTGCTGTTTTGTTTGTTCTCTGTCTTGCCATTTGGCTTAAAGGTTAAAGAAATATATCGTCCCTCTTCAACGGGTTCGGACTCCATACTACTATAATCACCAAAATTAGTCAATATTTGATTGAAAACTTCTAATGCTTGCTCTCTTGGCTGTCTTCCTTTTCTGACCATAATTATTTTAACAGGATATCCTTTTTTAATATATTCAATAGATCTTTTGACTCTATGCTCAATATCTCCTTTCTCTATTACAGGAGTAAATCTGAATTCTTTTGTATCTTTTATCTTTCCTTTCTTATTCTCTCTACTTTTCTTGTTTTGTATATACATATACTTTGAAAAGTCCATTATCTTGCATACAGGAGGTTTTACATTTGGTCCAACTTCAACTAGATCAAGTCCAGCTTCTCTTGCTAAATCCAAAGCTCTCTGTGTTGCTACAACTCCCAAATTCTCACCACTCTCAGTTATGACTTGTACTTCTGGAACTCTAATCCACTCATTTTTTCTTGGACCAAATTTCTTCTTAAAATCATCTTTTCTTTCAGATGCCATTAAATATTTTTGTATTAAAATTATGTATTGTTTTGTGAGAAAGACTCCTTGTTGCGAATCTCTTCTCTTAAATTATCGATGAATTCTTGAACTTTCATTAGACCCTCTTCTTTATTCTTTCTTGCTCTTACAGATATTGTTTCTGTTTCAATCTCTTTGTCACCTACTACGACAATGTATGGAATCTTCATTTTCTCAGCATCTCTAATTCTTGATTGCATACTCTTTGTTCTATCATCTAACTTTACTCTCAATTGTGCTTCTTTCAATCTTTCGTAAACCTCCTTTGCATACTCACTATGCTTGTCAGATATTGGAATTACATATACCTGTTCTGGTGTAAACCAAAGTGGGAAATCTCCACCGTGATGCTCAATTAAGAATGAGAAGAATCTTTCAAATGATCCAATCAATGCTCTGTGAATGACATATGGTTGTTGCTCCTGTCCCTTTTCATCTATGTACTTAATATCAAACCTCTTAGGTAGATTAAAATCTAACTGTATCGTAGACACTGTATCCTCCTTACCAAACACATTCACTGCTTGTATATCAATCTTTGGTCCGTAAAATGCTGCATCACCTGGTACTTCCTCATATTCAAAACCTTTCTTTTCTAAAACTGTTCTTAATATGCTCTCTGCATATTCCCATGTTTTCTGTTCTCCTGTGTATTTGTCAGATTTCCCTTCCCAATCCGAGAGTGAAAGTCTAAATTTATATTTGTCAAAACCAACATCCTTGTAGAATGTATCAAGCAGATCTAAAGTTTCAGAGATAACCTCCTCTAGCTGAGTTTCTGTACAGAACAGATGAGCATCATTCTGTGTAAAGCCTCTAACTCTTTGTAAACCTTGCAATTCTCCACTCTTCTCATATCTGTACACTGTTCCAAATTCACCTAATTTATATGGTAAATCTTTGTAACTTCTCGTTTCCAAATTGTATACCATCATTGCCGCTGGACAATTCATAGGCTTTAAGTAATATGCTTCCTCGTCAACTTGTATTGCTGGATACATTGATTCCTTGTAGAAATCAAGATGCCCTGAAGTCTTAAAAAGTACATCTCTATATATATTTGGTGTCAAAAGATGCTCATATCCAGCACCTCTTTCTAATTCCAACATGTAATCCTCTAAAATCCTTCTTACAACATATCCTCTAGGTAACCAAACTGGTAACCCCTGTCCAATTTCTTGGATAATTGCGAAAAGCTTAAGTTGCTTTCCCAACTTCCTATGATTTCTATTCTCCAATTCCTGCTGATTTTTCAAAAAAGTGTTAAGCTCATTCTCTGTTGGAAATGCTGTTCCGTATATTCTTGTTAACATCTTGTTATGCTCATCACCTCTCCAATATGCACCAGCTGTCTTGGTCAATTTAATAGCTCCGATATCTTTCGTATTCTCAATATGTTGACCTCTACAAAGATCTGCAAATTCATTCTCCCCAGTTATGTAAAAACTAAATTCCTTACCCTCAAGATCATTCAAAAGCTCCAGTTTGTAAATTTGATCAGTCTTTTTGTAGTACTCCTCTGCATCCTCCCTACTCATTGTTATCTGATGTAATGGAAGTCCTTGCTTTATAATTTTTCTCATCTCCTTCTCAATCTTTGGTAGCTCTTCATTTGTAATTGGCTCACTCAATTCAAAATCGTAGTAAAAACCATTCTCAATCGCAGGACCAATGCCCAACTTAGTATCGGGATACAACTTTAGAACAGCCTGTGCAAGCACATGAGAAGCTGAGTGTCTCATTCTTTCTAAATAATTTTTTTCTTCAGAATCCATATAAAAATATATACATTAAATTAGTGTTTGTTTGGAAAAAAGAATATACATTAGAAGCCACATGTTGTGAAAACAATTTTTGATAGCTTTGATTTGTTAAAACCGTATATTTTGTACATCTATCTTAATTTTACCACGAACAGATAATCCGATTCAAGCGAAGTAAGTTGAAAATGGACCTGAGGGGATTCGAACCCCTCACCCCTTCACTGCCAGCGAAGTGCTCTAACCAAATGAGCTACAGGCCCTTAAATCTTACTAACCAACATTCGCATTATACCAAACATTATTTAACAATAAAGAAGGATATAACATTAAGACCAAAGTTAATACTCTCTACAACCTTAATATTATTAAGCTCAAGCTTATTCAAATCATATCTCTTAGGATGTTTCAAAATCAAAGCCCCCTTAAATTTATTAGTGCTACTATCAATCACACCTGTCAAAAGCTCCGATGCCATATTTATTGTACTCTCCATCTTAAAAACCTTCTTGGTATTAAAAAGCTTGTATGGAGGATCTATAAATATAATATCAAAAGGATTTCTTACCTCACTATTAATCTCTCTTAGCAAGTAATCATCAACCTTCTCTCTCTTAACCTCTGATTCTGGAAGAAATCCAGTATGAACAATATTCTTTTCAATTACGAAAATGGCATTTTTGGAAGCATCTACGAAAGTACAACTACTAGCACCTCTTGAAAGAGCTTCCAGACCGAAAGAACCCGCACCTGCATAAAGATCTAAAACTCTTTTGTTAACAATATCCTCTTTGAGAATATCGAAAACTCTAACCTTCATTCTATCTGTCATTGGTCTTGTTGCCTTTGGTACTTCAAGTGTAAAATTCTTTGCTTTGCCAGCAGTTATTCTTACAGTTGTATATATTGTTGGTTCTTTTGATTGCAACCTTTCTTTAAGGAAGGTATTCTCTCGCTCATCGAACTCCTCTGGAGTTTCAACCTTCCATTTATTTTTGTCTTTTCTTAATTTTTTGAATGAATCATGTTTCAAGCTCATGATATGCATTATACAACAAGTTGAACTCGTACAGAATAGCTTGGTACAACTATGAAATCCGTATGAATTTCATAATAATTTAAGATACTATGGGGAGAATGGTTTCATTAAGCACTTCTTGTTATCTCATAAAAGATTGTAGTTGCACAATTTGCAACATTCAAACTTTCTTTTTGTCCTCTCATTGGTATAAAGATTTTTTTATCTGCCATATCTAAGATATTATCAGCAACACCTTTTTTCTCATGCCCAAAAACTAAAGCAACTTCTTTAGGATATTGAATCTTTTGAAAATCTTCAGCATCTTCGGTTAGTTCAACTATAAAAATTGGGATTTTGTTTTCTCTCAATTCTTTTAGTGCATCTAAAGTTGTTTCGTAATACTCCGATGACACCATATCAATTGCACCTAATGCCGTTTTTTCAAGTTTTGGATTGTCAATATTTGCAGTTATGCCACATAGGTATATTTTTTCAACACTGCCTGCTCCATCTGCAGATCTAAATATACTACCGACATTAAAAGCTGATCTTATGTTGTCTAAAACTACATGTATTTTCATTAACTTGCTTTAAATAAATCTGTTTTCAGTTAATAATATCACAAAAAATCTCATTTCAAGCATCTTTCACTATTCATACAGATTCTCCATAGCAAACTTAGAAAAATCCCTATTCTCTATCAAATCTTTCGCAACAGATCGTGTTTTTCTCAAAAGCTCAATATCGTAAATATCTGCAACTTTAAAAATAGGAACACCAGATTGTCTAGTTCCATAAACTTCTCCCGGGCCTCTCCTTCTCAAATCATACTCTGCAACCTCAAAACCAGAACTATGATCAGCAAAATACATTAACCTCTCCTGCGCAGGAGAGTCTTTTTCCACAATACCACTTGGAATTACAAAACAAAAACCCTCTTTTTCACTTCTTCCAATTCTTCCTCTCAATTGATGAAGCTGAGCTAACCCAAATTTATCAGCATCTTCAATAATCATCATCGTAGCATCAGGAATATCTATACCAACCTCTATAACTGTAGTTGAAAAAAGCATATCAATCTCACCATCTCTGAATTTTTCCAAAATATCTTCTTTCTGGGAATCTTTCAATCTTCCATGCAAATACTCAATATTCAAATTCTTAAGCACACTTTTCAAACTTTCAAATTCATTCAATACAGACTTGTAATTAGAAGTATCACTCTCATCTATAAGCGGTTATATTACAAAAGCTTGGTCTCTCAATCTTTTCTCCTTACCTTCCAAAATCTTCTCTCTAACCCAATTAAAACACTCCAACCTCTTCTGACTTGGAGTAAAGTAAGTCTTAACCTCTTTCCTACCCTTAGGCTTCTCTTTAATCTCAGAAACATCTAATCCCCCAAAAAATATCTCAGTAAGACTTCGTGGAATTGGAGTTGCCGTCATCGTTAGATAATGTGGGGTATATTTCATTCTGTTCTTAAAGAATTCTCTTTGTTCTACACCGAATCTATGCTGTTCATCTATGACAACAAGATTTATATCATTTGGCAAATTATTTTCAAACAAAAGTGCATGTGTCCCTATTATCAACTTATTTTTCATGTCGGATACATTCTTAATTGAAGAGATACAAAGCTCAACATCAATTTTGAAATCCTTAAAAAGTTTCTTGAAAGAATTGTAATGCTGAGTAGCCAGTATCGTAGTAGGTGCTAGTAGAATCGCTGAAAAACCATTCTTTATACAATTAATAATCGCTGTTGCACATATAATTGTTTTGCCACTTCCAACATCACCGTTAAGCAAACGATTCATCGGTCTCTTCTTGTTACAATCATCTAAAATCTCCTCAATTGCATGGTT
>JBHAMS010000060.1:0-4618 GCA_041828405.1 Candidatus Dojkabacteria bacterium | reverse complement strand
TGTGTTTGTTTTGTTTGACTGTTTGTTATGTAGTATAAAAGCTACAGTAATTACAAATATGGATATGGAGATTACTGCTGTTAATATACTTGCTAGTAGAATTATCTTTGCTTTAGTCATACTGTATTATATGGTATAATGTAGGTATATAACAATAACTTTAGATTTAATTACAAATATGGAAAATTCTTTTTCAGGGGAGGGTCTTTCAACTTTTGAGAGTGATATTGTTGAGGAGAGTTTGCCAAGGGAGATTAAAGTTGAGGATATTTTAGAGATTGATAGGGATGTTGAAGAAATGAGACTTACATGTGAGGGAGAAACTAGTTTTGCTAGTAAGTATGATGAAGGGAAGAAGGAATTTTTGAAAAAATTTGATGTTGAGTGTGAAGGTTATGATCATGCTGAAGTTGTTACTACTTTTATTCTTTTTAAGTATATTGCAGGTTTGAAAAAGATTGAGAGTGAGAATGGTAATTTGGAGAAGGCGGTTGAGATTGCTAATGCAAAGATTATGGAGCAGAGAATTGATAGCATGGGTGAGAGAGATGACTTGAGTTTTGATGGAAGAGGTTTGACATATGAGAAGGCTTTAAAGAGTTTGGGATACACTTCTAATCCTAACGGTAAGGTTTCTGAGTCGGAATACAAGAAGATACTTTCTGATACACTCTCTTCACTTAAAAAGAAGTAAGTATAGGAGGTTGTGAGTCTAACTTTTAGTTATTATCCCTCCACCTACTACTGTATCACCATCATAAAATACTGCTGATTGTCCAGGAGTTACTGCTCTTACAGCTTCTCTAACTTTTACAATAACAGTATCTACCTCATCACTCTGCTGTATAGTTGCTGGTATCTCATTTGATGCCGACCTTATCTTTACATTTACATCCATCGGCTCTGTAAGCTTCTCTACTGATATCCAATTAAGATTCTTTACCTTAAACTCCTCTTTGAGAATATCCTTGTTATCTCCAACTACTACAATATTTTTTTCTGAATCAATATCTACAACAAAAAAAGGTTTGTTAGATGGAATACCTAAACCCTTCCTCTGCCCTATCGTATATTCACATATTCCACTATGTTTACCTAAAACATTCCCTTCAGTATCAACAATATCTCCTTCAACAAATTCCTTTTTAGAATTCTTCTTAACAAAAGAAGCATAATCATTCTCTGGTATGAAGCAAACCTCCTGACTGTCTTTCTTTTGTGCAACACTCAGCCCTATCCTGCTAGCAATATCTCTAACCTCTTCTTTTTTCATTCCCTCTAGTGGAAACAGTAGTCTACTAAGTTGACTCTGAGTTAATCTATGTAGAAAATATGATTGATCTTTTTTAGGATCAGATGATTTCTTCAACAAATATCTATCTCCATTCTTTACGATCTTTGCATAGTGTCCTGTTGCTACAAAATCTATACCATTTTCATCAGCATATTTAATTAAATATTTAATTTTTACCTCTCTGTTACACAGTACACACGGATTTGGTGTTCTTCCATTGTTATACTCATCTATGAAGTTATCTATGATTTCTTTTTTGAATTCTTCAGATATATCTAAGATAGTATGTGGTATTGATAGTTTCTTAGCAACTGATTTTGCATCTTCAAAATCTTGCCAATCAAAGAGTTTTAAGGTTATACCGTATACTTCAAAATCCATATCTTTTAGAATTTGAATAGCTACAGAACTGTCTACCCCACCACTCATGCCAACTAATACACTTTTTTTATTATCTTTCATACGCTGTTTAATGATTTATTATGTATATATTTTATCATTAAAACACTTTTGTAGTAAGGATATTTGATATATCTATGTTTTTTTTGAACTCTTTCTGTTATTTGTCTTCTGTATCAAGAAAATCCAAACAGATGCTAGTAACATGATTATTCCTGCTGATACTATGATTATGTCAAAGTATCTATTACCAAGAGAGCCTAAGCCACCGATTAGTGCACTGAATACTGCTGCTCCTCCACTCATACATATCTCGTAAAAACCGTACTGTGTTCCCTCCATATTTTTGTCTACATTCAAAGCAAAGAGTTTTCTCCAGTTGGTTAGATTGAATGATACACCGAGTCCAAAGACAAATTGTAGTATGTAGTAATGTATTGGTATGGAGATGAATGGGTATACTATAAATGGAAGACCCATTAAGATTGCTCCAATTAGTAGGAAGAGTATTTCGTCGCTGTCAGATTTTATTTTGTCTGAAATTTTGCCAATTGGCATTTGAAGGATTGTCCTTGTTATGTAGTAGATTGATGTTCCAATTGCTACTACTTGTACAGCATCCATTTCTAATTTGATTGCTAAATACAGCCCTGAGAGGGCAGATATTACCATGTATGGTCCCCAAGAGAAGATGTCTGCGAGTGACAGTAGTAGTACTACTCTGTTTAATCCAAAGATTTTTTTTAATGTCTTTTGCATATTAACATGGTACATTGTTGGAAAGTAATTGGCAATGTGGTAGATTGAAAGCATGGAGAGTTTACATTCTGAGTATATATCTGTTGGTTTGAAAACTGTATCTGCTTTAATTCTTTTTATGTTTGCAGCAGGTAGTTTGACTGCAGAGATTCAGCATTTGGCAACAGAGGATTTTGGTAGGGAGGTTTCTCGGTTTATTAAAAACAGGTTTGGTGGTGTAATTGTTGGTTTCGTGGGTACTATGTTTATGCAGTCAAGTACGGCTATGGTTACTGTTGCGATTGCTTTGGTGAATATAGGGGTTATATCTTTTCGTAATAGTCTTGCTGTTATATTTGGTAGTAGTGTTGGTACTACGATAACTTCACAGTTGGTGTTGATTAGTTCAGTTCCAATTGCTTCTATTCTTTTGATTGTTGGTTTTGTTTCTAAATTTTTGAGTAAGAGGATTGAGATATTTAGTAAAACAGTTTTTTATCTTGGCTTTATTCTTTTTTCATTGAATCTTCTTTCTAGTGCTGTTGTTCCTCTTCAGAATAATCCGGATTTTTTGTATATTTTTTCCACTCTTTCTTCTCCAATTGTTGCATATGTTGTGTCTACGGTGCTGACGATTTTTTTGCATTCTAGTAGTATTACCACGAGTATTGTTGTGATACTTTGTAGTTCTGGTATGTTGCCACTTTCTGTAGCTATTCCTATGATTTTGGGTGCTAATTTAGGGAGTAGTGTTTCTGGTATTTTTACTACTAAGGATATGAATTTGTATGCGAGGAGGGCTGCTTTTGCGAATGCTCTTTTTAAGGTTATTGGTACTGTTGTGTTTATGTTTTTTGTTCCACAGTTTGCGATGTTTTTGACTTTGTTGACTGATGATGTTGGTTATCAGAGTTCTTTAGCTAATCTTCTTTTTAATGTTGCTAATACTACGATATTTCTCATATTTATGAATCCTTTTGAGAAGCTTGTTACTTGGATGATTTCTGGGAGTGAGGAGGAGGTTCTTTTTGAGACTAGGTATATTGATGAGAGGAGTAAGTCTTTGGAGGTGAGTATTTCTAATATTGTTAAGGAGATTGGGTATTCTATTGATAATACGGTGAGGATATTTAAGGAGGGATTGAGATTGTTTTGGGATCCTTCTGGAGCTATTTTGATGAGTATTGATAAGTTTGAGTCGTTGAATGATTTTCTTGATGATCGTATTACTGAGAGTATTGTTGCTTTGCCTAAGAGTAATTTGTCTAAGAAGGAGGCTGTTAAGAGTGTTATCCTTGTTAAGATTTCTAATACGATTGAGCAGTTGGGGGATTTGGGTAAGGATTTTTCAAAGGTGTTTGTTAGAGTTCATAGGATGCAGAGTGAGGAGCAGATGCATATAGCTAGGGTTGTTGAGATGTTTAATATGTTGATGTCTTTGTTTGAGAAGATTAAGAAGGAGATACCTAATCCTTCTAAGAATAGATTGGAGAGGATTAAGGTTGATGAGGAGAGGATGTATGCTGTTATTAGGAGTGAGTTTGATAATCATGTTAAGCAATTGCAGGTTAGTGAGGAGTATAGCGGGGATTCTTTTGTTGAAGTTGTATCAATTATGGAAGCTTCTGTGTCCAAATTGAGGGATATTAGGAAATTGTTGATGAAGCAGATTGATGGTAAGCTTTGATTACTCTATCCTTTATATATAAAATATAACACTTTATGTTCATTCTGTTTTCACTTTCTTCCAATCCACTTCCCAATGTTGTATATTGAAATATGCAATTTGAGAAAGGAAAGAAATACATCTGTTTGCTAGCCCCATCCTTTGTGTGTGAATATGAATATCCAGAAATCATATACAGATTAAGAATGCTTGGTTTTGACAAAGTGATGGAAATTACTTTTGGTGCTAAAATGACCAACCTTACATACTACTCTGTTCTAAAAGATTCCATTGAAAAAAATGAGAAAAAGACTTGGATTGCTTCTCCTTGTCCTACCTTAGTCAATTTCATTAAGGTTAAGTATCCACATCTTGTTCCCAATCTTGTTCCTGTACACTCCCCTGTTGGTTGTATGGCTTTGATTTGTAAAAAATTCTATCCTAATCACAAGGTAGTTTTTGTTGGTCCATGTTTTACAAAGAAGATAGAGGCTAAAGAGATTGGTACTGTTGATGAAGTT
>JBHAMS010000059.1:0-2539 GCA_041828405.1 Candidatus Dojkabacteria bacterium | reverse complement strand
AGGTATTGATTTTGGTAGCTACAGAGAGGATACAATCGCAGTTGCAGATGGTACGGTTGTGGCAAAAGGATATGATTTGTATTACGGAAAATGTAATTCAGGAGGGAACTATCTGACTGTTCAGCATGATAACGGTATGCATACAACATACTTTCACCTTCACGAAAGCTATGTAAATCAAGGACAGAGAGTGAGTAAGGGAGAGTTAATTGCGAAGACAGGAAATTCTGGAAGTTGGAATTGCCAGACATTAGCTGATCACCTACATTTTGAAACAAGATTAAATCGCAATCAGAGCAGTCATGTTGATCCCGTAAAATATATAGATGCAAATTGGGAGGAAGTCCCCACTCTTGGAGCTTTGAAATATCCAGGACGACTAAGTGGTGACAATCCTCACCCTGGGAGATAAATTTATTTGTAACAATATAAATATGTATATTATTCAAAAGATAGCTGTGATGATTCTGACAACCCTACTTTCAATATGTGCAACTTTTCTAAAGGAAATAAGCACAAAATATAGTATAGATATAATTGATAATGTCATATCACCACAACAGGTATTAAAACTCTCACAAAATGAATTAATCTTTGTTGTAAATGAAGAAGTACTTCTTTACAAAACCGATTCAAAAGAGTTAGAAGTTATTGCTAACAGAGCACCAAATGAATTCATTGGTATCAATAATGGAGAGATACTGTTCTGTGCTTTTCAACACTATATGATAGATTCACCAGATCAATTTTCAACAAAATTCTTGATATATGATTCTCAACACCATCCAATTAAGGAATTTCTGTTTTTTGAAACAATTAGACCAATTGATATTGCAAATAACCAGATTATTGCAATAACTGCAGTTGATTTCTTACAACAACACAAATATTCAATAGATATAACAAGTGGAGAAAGAATTGAAATAGCATTGGACACTGATGAAGAGGATAGTACCATAGAGGACAATATAAGGAAACCAAATGACCTCAATATCAAACAAATCAAAAAGATAGGAGAAAGTGAATATGTCATCATAGATATATTCGACAACACATACCACTATATAGCAAAAGAAGAGAAGTTAATCCAGAACTTTCTTAAGAATCTGATAAGTTTTCTTAGCACACTCATTCCAAGTAAAAGTCTTTGATAAAGCATAACCTCTTTTTACCATTTGTGTATATTTATTAGGATTCATATATATATCCAAAATCTTCTGTCCGACTTTCTTTTCATCATACCCATCAACTATTGAAGACACATCATCAAAAAGCTCAATATACACAAGACTTTTATCTATCACAGTTGGAACTTTGGCTCTCAAAGCTTCCGCTACAGAGATTCCAAAACCCTCATATGTAGATAGATGTATAAAAGCAAAAGCATTCTTCAACAAAGAATACTTACTTTCATCAGAGTAAAAACCTGTAAAAACGACATTATCTTTAATTTTCAAATCATCTATTAAATCATACAAAGCCTTCACATCCTTATTCTCCTTCTTCGTAAAATTCCCACCTGCAATTACCAAATATGGAGGATTATCCTTTTTTAACAATTTCAAAAACGAATCATATCCCTTAATAACTCCTTCAGAATTCTTGTTCCTCGTTACACCACCACCAAGATATATTACATATCCCCTTTCCTTCCAATCTTTAGGTAGGATATCGTCAATAGAAACCTCTCTTTCATCTAAATCAACACCTAAATATGTAACAACTGTATTCTCCTCAGGATACTCTGGATAATATTTAAGAAAATCTGCCCTAGTTGTTTCAGAATTACAAAGCACATAACGACAATTCACAGCTTTATCCAAAGTCATCCAATACTGTAACTTCCTTATCCAATTATGAAAAGCAGACTGCTGAGAATACGGACCAAACATTGGCAAAATCATATCGTGTACAAAAAGCACCGTAGGCATAACATCCGATGGGAAATTTCTCCAAAAATATGGACAGAAATACACAGACTCCTCTTTTCTAATCTTCTTGATTTTTGGAAGTACATCTCTGAGATACCACACATCATTCTTGTAATCACTCACCCTGTACACACCAATATCTACAATCTCAACATTCGGAAAGTTTCTAATACTCTCGCCAAGAGTTGACTCCTTGTTATTAAACAACAAAATTGAAAATTTCGTATCAGGATACAGCCCAACCAATGACAGGATAATATTCTTCGTATACTGCCCAATACCCGCATAGGCAAACTGATCTTGTGTAGTTGTACCATCAACTATGACATGCATATCTCATTCTACTATGTTTCAAACACATTTGGTACAACCTCCCAAAATTTTTACCATCACCTGCCAGGCCTCGCCTAGGCCTAGCCTTTGTACAGAAAAAGTTCATCTTTTGCCACACCAAGAAAAGACCACCGTACCAAGAGAAAAGCTTTGGGTTTCTGGAGGGCCTTGCCTAGGCTACACCTCTTGTCAGAAAATTTTCATCTTTTGACAGACGATTTTTACCGTGACAACCAGATATCTGCTGTTTTGAATTTTTAACAATCTCAGAGATT
>JBHAMS010000058.1:0-8298 GCA_041828405.1 Candidatus Dojkabacteria bacterium | reverse complement strand
ATAATATAGGATATCAAATAAATAGAGAAATATAAATGGTGGAAGTTGAAAAATTAAAAAAAATATTCAAACAGATAAAATCAATAAATGAAAATGATTGGGATGGTAGCTCATTAAATAAAATTTTAAGAATGTACAGAAAGGAAAATGGACAGCTGTATAGAAATGACGAGTTAGTAAATATTTACAATACTTTCCTAAACAACAAAGAGATAGATAGAGATCAAATTCTTGAAGAGAGAATAAGACTAAAACCCACAAGAACAAACTCTGGTGTTGCTGTAGTTACAGTATTAACTAAACCGTATCCATGCCCAGGAAGATGTATATATTGCCCAAATGATACCAACATGCCCAAAAGCTATATATCCTCTGAGCCAGGAGCCCAAAGAGCATTGAAAAGTAAATTTGATCCATATGCACAGGTGTTTAACAGAGCAGTTGCATTAAAAAAAACTGGGCATAACATACAAAAAATAGAATTGATTGTACTTGGTGGAAGCTGGTCTGCATATCCTCTTAATTACCAGGTATGGTTTGTAAGTGAATGCTTTAGAGCATTGAATGATTTAACTCAATCATCTGCTGAATATATAGAACCTAAAGAGGATTCATATATTGAAACAACATGGGAAACTCTCATAGCCTTGCAAAAAAAGAATCAGGCAGCTTACTGTAGGAATGTTGGACTTGTATTTGAAACAAGACCTGATCTGATTACAGAAGAGGAAGTTAAAAATATGAGAAGGTTGGGAGCTACGAAGATACAATTAGGAATTCAAACATTGAACGATACTGTGCTTAAAAAGAATATAATATTAAGGAGTGTTGAAGAGGGGAAGAAAGCTTTTATGATACTTAGAAGGGCTGGTTTTAAGATACAGGCTCACTGGATGTTCGGACTTTACAACTCCACACCAGATATAGATATTGATGGATACGGGAAGCTGTGGAAGAGAGATTACTGTCCTGACGAGCTTAAAATATACCCTACATCTGTTATTAAGAATACAGCCCTACATAATTTGTATATGCGTGGAGAATACAAACCTTACACAACTACTCAACTTATCGAAATTTTGGAAAAGACTCTTCCAATGACACCTAGATACTGCAGAATTTCAAGAGTTATACGAGATATTCCATCTGATGAGATAGAGGCAGGAAGTAATGTTACAAATCTGAGACAGATTGTAGAGAGTAATTTAGAAAAGAAAGGAGTTAAAATTGAAGATATTAGGGCAAGAGAGATTAAACAAAGAAAGGTGTCTAAAAGTGATATTGAAAAAGAGATTATTGAATATGATACTTCGGTAAGTAAAGAGTTTTTCATTTCATTCAAAACAATTAAAGATGACAAGATATGTGCTTTTTTGAGACTTTCTATACCAAATAACAATTTAATTAACAAAAACTATATTACAGAATTAAACAACTGTTCACTAATTAGAGAGATACATGTGTATGGAAAGGTTGTAGGGATAACTGAAAAGAGCGAAGGTCATTCGCAACATCTTGGATTTGGAAAGAATTTAGTGAAGATAGCTGAGGAGATAAGTAAACAGAATAATGTAGAAAAAATTGCAGTAATATCAGCAATCGGCACAAGAGAGTATTACAAAAAGCTTGGATTTGAATTAAAAGAAATGTATATGACTAAAACTATAGTGTAGTATCTGTACTTTTTACAACAGTTATATCTGGACAAACCATTTTTGCTTTACCACGGACTTCTATATTATCTAATTTACTCCTATCCACAACTGTATACTCAGGTGTAATTATGGAAATGTAGTAATGTCCAGGACTAACAATAAATCTGTATCTTCCTCTAGCATCGGTTACTCTTGTTACATGCAATCTGTTAAACTCTAAATCGTACAGACCAACTGTAATACCTGCTAATTTACCACTGCCTCTCTCTTTAACTACCCCGTATTTCTCTCTTTTTAGAATAAATAGATAAAGAATTGTAAACAGAGATGGGAGATAGAGAGCAAGGATTAAATAATTGAACCATGTTGGAGAGACATATACTGCATACAGAGTAAACAGTAAACCAGCAACAACCAAGAAAACATATAATATTTGCAATATTATTTTTAGAACAAGTTTCAAATTCTCTTTACGAATATTTACTTCACTCATACTACTCCTATCAAGAGGTATTGAGAAATTTGGAATAGTACCATCAGTTACCTGAAAGAACTCGCCGTGATATATGTTATCCAAAGAGAAATCAGTACTACCAAATACAGCTCTTGATGGGAAAGTGTATCCATTTACTTTAACATCAATACGATACTCTCCATTCTCAATCTCGATAGTTCTAAAGTACCCATATTCATTTGATACATCTGTCCACACTAAATGCCCTGCTCTTGTATAAACTCTAATAATAGCTCTTTCAATAGAATCTTTGGTTTGAGAATCATATATGTATCCTGTGACCAAACCTTTCTTTCTAATACCAATCAATGTTAAGAATGACAGGAAGAGCTGAAATATCTGTGCAGGAAGAGATGTCAAAATATTAAAAAGCAAACCTACCCCTAAACCAATATTTGTCACAGCTGTAACAACAGCAACTTTTTCAACTTCTTCAACACCTAACTCTTCTAATATTTGTGTAATACTATCAACAACCTTACCCAAAAATTGCTTTGGAGTTGTAGATATATTATCAACTATTGGTGGATTATCATCTTTCACTACAGTATCATCATTATCTACAACAGCAGGAACGGTTTCCTCTATTTTCTTTTTCTTAAAAGTGATAACTCCATCAATATTAGTACTCTTACTCCCATTAACATTAGTAATCTCCAGCCCAATCTTGTACTGCTCAAAAAGATTACCTTCACTATCCTTAGGCAAGTCTGACAGCTTAATTGTATACACCCAAAGATCATCAACCTTAGACAATGTAGCAAGCAAAGGAATCCTTTCTCCATTTGGTGAAAGGTAGAAGAGATTACTTTCACTAATATCTACACTATCCTTAACAACATATGTCAAAGACACAACATCATCACTATTCCAACTATCAACATACACATCTTCAGGTAAAGAGACCTTCTGCAGAATTATTTCAGGCACAGATACTTGTGGAGGTATTGATCTCTGAACAGAGTATACTGCACTAGACCAAGCACTCTCATTACCTTTAGGATTGCGAGCTTTCACTCTGTAAAAATATATCTGCCCATTACTCAAATTGTTAAAAGCATGTGATGGAGAGGTTATCCAACCACTAGAAGCGACAACATTGCTAAAATCGCTATTTGTACTACATTCAACAAAATATTCATATGTGAGAGAACCTGTAGGACTCCAAGAAACAGTATTTGTACTGTCAGAGGTATAATCTGGTTCAGGATTCATATTCGGTGCTGGAGTAGCAATAACAGAGATACTCTTACAATCTTCAATATTTATTACATTACCAGCATCAGTGATATCTCTAACACAAATCTTGTAATTACCTACAGCAGTACCATACAAAGTACTTGTAGAAATACCATCAAGACCTGTCTGAGAAGGAGTTGTAAAAGAAACCTTACTCGCATCACCATCTGCCACATAGATCTCTAAATTCCTACCACTTTTTGGATTACCATTTGCATCAATAACTTTCACCTGCAAACTTCCATCTTGCAAAACTTCTACAGTAGCAGGTGAAATACTCACCTGTGAATGAATATCAGCATTGATTGAAACACTCACAACAGTCTCAAAATTATCAGCCGAAACATAGAAAGGTACAAAAAGAAAAGAGAGTAAAATTGTGAAAGTTTGCAGGACAGTTCTTATTTTCATATCAAATTTCTTCAACTATTCTTTTAATATACTCATCTAAAGATTTTACCAGATGAGCAGAAGTATATGGAGAATCACCTAGAGGGAATCCTCCCTCTTTACTGTAACAATTTTTACAAAAGAGTGCAAAATCATCTATAGAAAGATATCTTAAATCTTCGGTAGATCCACATTCCTTACAAGAATTAAAATCTCCCAAGAAACCCATCTCTTTTAGAAAAATAATTCTCAATTTATTTGTAGATTCCGTATCTAGATTTTTTTTCAATGCTCTCTGTAAAGAATCAAAGAGATTTGGATATGAATCGTAATCTTGCAGGAATTTATTTAACATAAAAAGAATTCTCCTTACATTAGCAATATTTAACTTCTCTAAATCTATACAATTAATTAGCTTAGATTCAGTAAGCAGTGGCATACCGTGTCCTTCATAGTACGATATTGAACTCGTAGAGAGAGTTTGCATATTCCCTCTATTTTTACTGTTGATTTTACGAATACCCTTTGCAAATAGTGTGAATTTTCCATTATTCTTACCAAATACTGTAAGTATTTTATCTGCCTCCGAATAATTCACCGATTTAATTATGGTTACAATATCCCTACTCATATGCACCTTTCCTTGTTAAGACGACATACGGTGTTAAAAGAAGTATCTTAATATCAGTAAAAAGATTAAGCTCTCTACAATACTTCACATCCATAACGAGTCTAACACTCAAACGAATATTATTTCTTCCAGACACTTGCCATATTCCTGTTATACCTGGGCGAATGGTGACAATTTCCTTAACCCATTGTTTATCAAGTGGGTATTCTTTGTAATGTTCATCTAATTCCAACTGATACAATGGTCGTGGACCAACTAATGACATCTCACCTTCAAGAACATTTATCAACTGAGGAAGTTCATCAAGATCAAATCTTCTTAGAAACACACCTATCCTTGTATATATCTTCTTCTCACTTAAAGGAATCTTCATACTATTTTTAACCATCTCCTTCCTAATATTTGCATTACTAGAATTGTTGTGTATCTCATCATGAGCATTAGGAATCATTGTCCTAAATTTGTACATAAAAAACTCCTTACCCCCAAGACCTATCCTTAATGGCTTCTCAGCAAATATACTACCACCATCTTCTATCTTTATGAGAAATGCGATAATTATTAGGAGGGGAGAAAGTAGCATTAACAAAAAAAGAGATATGACAATATCAAATAATCTCTTAACTCTTCTGTACAACATCTTCAACATAGTTTCGCAACTTATATTCAAAAATTTCAGATGCAAATAGTTCAGCTTGTTTTTTACAATTATCTTGACTGTAATCAGAGGACTTAAACTTCTTCAACACATCAACCAAACTCTTTTTCGTATACTTATCAAAAAATACACCACTTTTTGGATTCTTCTCTGAAATTGTCTCTACAACACCACCATCTCTGTATGCGATAACAGGAGTACCAGCAGCATTTGCCTCAACAGGCACAATACCAAAATCCTCTCCTCTCACAGGAAAAATCAAAGCCTTTGCTCGTGATAGTAGACATAATTTCTCCTCTTCAGAAACAAAACCTAAAAATTTAATCAAACCTTTAGCATTCAAACTTCTCACCAATTCCTTCATGGCATCAAGATCACTACCACTTCCTGCAATTTTCAAAGGTAAACCTAACTCAGCACATGCCTGTATGGCTAATTTAACCCCTTTGTAAGTTTCAATCCTTCCCATATACAAATACCAATTCTCTTTTCTGTTAACTTCACCAATTGATTGAATAGTACGAACATCTACAGGAGGATAGATTACATCAGAATCCATATCGTAAAACTTTCTAATTCTCTCTTTAACAACATTAGAGTTGGCAATAATTTTGTTACAATTCCTTGCAGACTCCATATCCCACTTTTTCCAAAGATCTTCTAAGAATGTGTCCTGAAAGAAGGAATATATTTTAAAAAGAAACTTACTAAGACCTGTTAACTGATCTGCATTTTTCAATGTTCTGTCATCTTTTTGCCAAAGAAATTTAGGAGGAGACATACATAAATCAATATGTTTGATATTTTGTGGCTTTACAAATTTAGAGAAAGCAATGGAGAGTGATAGTACAACATCAAAACCATCAAACTTAAACATTTTGTAAGCTAATGGATAGAGTAACAAATATAGCTGTCTAAGCTTATCTTTCCATGGGAAATACTGAAGGAAAGATGCATTTATCTTAACATCAGGGAAATATTCATTAACAAACTCCTTGTCGTAATATGCTGTAAATAATTCACAATTAGGGAAAGTATTCATGATATACCTAAGATGTACCTCTGCACCACCTTTTTTGTACAACGGTTCACAAGAGATAGCTACTCTTAAATTACTTCGCTTTAATACTTTTCTCTTTTTCATATATTTCTAAGAAATATTTTTTTAGATTTAATACAAAACGCTCCTCACTAAACCTGTCTGCAATTTTTTTTACTTCTTTCTCATTATATCTACTCTTTGAGAAATTTTTAAGGAGTGAGACTAATTCTTTTTCTTGTGTAAAGAATTCTCCACTTATACCACCCTTTACTGTTTCTGTTACACCTCCATATCCGTATGCCAAGACAGGAGTGCCTGATGCCATAGATTCTACTGGTGTTAAACCGAAATCCTCTATACCACAGAAGAGGAAACATTGTGCAAGTTGGTAAAGAATTTTAATTTCATTTTCAGGAAGATATCCAAGAATGTGTATATTACTGTGTCCTTTGGAGAGTTTTTCTAAATACTTTCTATCTGGTCCATCTCCTACAATGTACAGCTCTTTTCCTGCTTCTATACATGCTCGTATTGCGACATCCACCTTCTTGTAATCATACAATCTGGATATTACTAAGAAGAATTCTTCTGCTAAATTATATTTGTCCTGTACAATTTTAATTTCGTTAGCTTTACTTTTTTCATAGAAGCTCTTCTCTACTCCGGGGTATATGACTTCAGAATTAACACCGTATGTTTTTTCTACTTTTTTTTGTATGAACTTTGAATTAACACACCAGTAATCAACCCTTTTAGAGATTGAATAGTCCCATACTCTTAGATATGTATTTAATATTTGAGAGAGAGGTTTGTAAAGCGATTTTAATCTTGATGCTCTGACATTTAATTCCATTTCCCAAAGACTACGAGGAGGAGTTAATACTCTTGCTACATGTACCTGATCTATACCTGTAATTACGGATTTCGCAGGTCCTGCCGAGATTGAGATTACTAAGTCATATCCTCTTAAATCCATATTTTCGTACAGGAATGGATTTAATATTTTTAGATGTCTGTAGAAATTTCTTCCGAAAATTTTGGTTAATTTTTGGGCAAATGTAGTATGAATTTTGTTTGTTAATTCTGGATATTGATCGGCATGAAAAATGGTCGTATATATCTCTGCTTTTGGGAATATTTTTAGCATTGATAATAATTCCCTATCAGCACCACCAAATGCAATCATCTGGTCTGTAACAATAGCTACTTTAGAGAAAATATTGTGTAAATTAGACATAGAGTATTATATCTCATTTTCTACATTTTTACTTTTGAAATTTCTACAGTTCAGGAATATCTCCATCATCAAACCCAAAATCCTCAGCACTGATTGTATCTTCATCTTCCGAATCTAACTGTTCTAAAGCTTTTGTTAGATCATCATCAGCTGGTGAAATTTCTCTACTTTCACTATCACCATCATCTGGAAAGATTACATCTAAAGATCCATCATCTACTGCCTCTACAGGATCAATCCCACCATCATCTTCTGTAAGATTCTCATCACCCATGAGTATAATGTTTGGTTCTTCGCTATCAATGCTTTCATACTCTTCATCTTCTCCTACACTATTCACACTCTTTTTCTCATCTATTTTCTTCCTAGCTCTTTGTAGGAATCTTTCAGCATCTTCTCCAAATTTCTCAACAACATCTATAACCTTCATTGGTTCACCACACTGATCACAGAAAGTAATACTGTCTATTTCATGACCACAGTGTGCACAGGAAAGGAAAACAACATGGACACTTTTGCGAGTAGGCACCATACTTTCACCATTGATTTTCTTCTTTTGAGCAGTCATAAATGTTTTAATCAAGTAACTACATATTGAATACTTAAAGAATAGTATAGTGACTATAGTGTGTCAATAAGCTTATAGAGATACTTACTTTCCCTTTTTGGAGGATTTAGCTATTTCTTCGTGATAGAAAAAGTTAACAACAACAGGTGGTTCATTAATTCCTCTTTGTACAGAATCATCATTTCTTAAATAAGTAAGATCTTCTTCATTACAAAATTCTCTAATGTCTGCATCTAAATGTTCCCAATATCCTCTGTTACCTCTAACATATATATCTTCATAAAGAGGGAGTAATTCAGGATATTTCTCCCTTATGTAGTCTAGAATACTCTTTTTGTAATCACCTCGTAGATTCAAATTTTCT
>JBHAMS010000057.1:0-3796 GCA_041828405.1 Candidatus Dojkabacteria bacterium | reverse complement strand
TCGGGGGAGTATGTTGTTAGGTATGGGGGTACTGGCGTGCTTACTAGTCATAATATGGATGATGTGGTGGATCTTTGTAGGAAGGTTTTGGTTCTTGATGGGGGTGAGTTGATTTTTGATGGTTTGATTGATGATTTGGTTTGTAGGTATGTTTCTGAGAAGAGGGTTTCTTTTAAGTTTGTTGATTCTGTTAAAAAGGGTGATCTTGAGAGAGTGTTGAAGGGAGTTGGTAGAGTTGTTAGGTTTGAGGGTAGGGTGGTAGAGGTGTTAGTGAAGAGGGATTTGGTAGCTTCTACCGTAGCTAAGGTTTTGAGGGAGTTTGTTGTTGAGGATATTGATGTGCAGGAGGGTAGTTTGGGAGAGGTGGTTAGGAGGATGGGGAATTTGCCAAACTCGGAAGTAAAAACCCGTCAAACTCGGAAGTGGACATTGAGATTTGGCTGTATTGAAAGATTAGAGAGGGTAGGGAGGGAGTCAGAGTAACAGCACTTGATTTATTACATACTTTTGATATACTTACAGTATATTCCGACGCAGGGATGTACCGAACGGAGAAATACCTAAGGCGAACCTGCTTTTTTCGTTCTAGTGTATCTCTTGTAAATAATCTTTTTCTTAGTAGATGGCTCGTCAAGGTATGCACGATATGTATCAGCTGTACGAGTACGATAAAGAGAAGATAACGCATGTTTGTTGGGTACAAGAAGTTTTTCGAATTTATCTTTTTTGATTAGATAATCTACCATTCGCCAATAGTCTCCATCACCAGAAACTAAAACAATTTTATCGAAATCTTCACGCTCAACGAGTTTACGCATAATAGAGAATACAATATCCGTGTCAACATTGCCTTTTTTGTGACTTAAAGCACTCTCTGTGTGTTCTCTAAAGATAACTACATACCCATAGCGTTGCAAAGCACTATATAAATCTTGATTTTTGGAATCAAATGCTCCGATGAAGTAATAAGCTTCTTCAATATGATATTTTTCTTTTAAGAATATTCTAAAACGAGCCAAGTCAACTGTCCAAGATGGTTTTGCATTCATCGTACCAATTTTAAGATTCTGCCCATCAATAAAAGCTTGGTTTTTAGTTTCTTTCATGGACTAATTATAGCACACCCTAGTAGGAGAATAGGGTGACTACTTACTCCCACCACACGCCCCGTTATGACTACCACCTGCATGCCAGAGTAAGGATTTACATTTACTGTCCTTTGGTGAGAACTTACTTATCCTTACAAAATATCCATTACTACTACTTAAACTAAAATCAAATCCATACTGTTTACCATCTACTACCTGTAAGCCTTCATATTTACCCTTAGAGGTTGGCCACCATGATACATTGTTAGCGGTTAGACCTTCTACACTGTTGATACTATCTATGAAGCTTCTAGCTGTATACATCTGAGAGTACCCATGAATACCGACTAGATTCCAACCTGCACTTAGAGGGACTGGTACACTACTGGTGATTCTGTAACCGGGGATACTTACGGTTGCATCTGCTTCTGTATATATGAGATATCCTTTACCAGGTGTTATGTTGAAGTCATCTCCCGTTGTTTTACCATCTACATACCCGATTCCTTTCCATCTGCCTCCTGAGAAGTAGGATATGTGTTCTACTCTGGCTCCTTTGCTTACTAACCACTTTAACATGTTTGAGGCTTTGGAGTATTCATTGTTTTCTATCTTAGGAATGTAATTGAATGATACTAAGTTTGTTCCTCTTTTTAAGTTTAATGGCATTACTTCTGCACTTTTTTTGTAAGTTATGTTTAAGCTATTACTTTGTAACATTATATCTTCTGTTTCTTTTGGATTGTCTGGATCTGAAGGCATTTGGAATCCTTCTACACCATTGGTTTCTACATAGAAGATTCGTAGGGTATTTCCTTCTACTTTATCTGTTTCTTTTAGACCTTCTATTTCCATATCAAAGAATCCATACTCTGGAAGATATGTTATATATCCACTACCTATTGTATTGGTAGTATTCGTATTACTATTGTTATTACTAGTATTGTCGGTTGTACCGAGGACACTGTCGGAAATGTCTTGAACAATATCTCTAACACCTTTTTGTTTTCCTTCTTCTGGACATGGTGTACCTAAAGAATCACATACACATCCGTCTATATCTGTGCACTCTTCTCCAGGTGAGATCACAGTCTTAATATTATCACCAAGACTCTTTTGTATCGCATTTATCAAATCACTTAAATTGACAACAATATGTTCATTTTCTTCCATCAATATATAAAAGTTTGTTAAATTCACTCCTTTTGAACGGATAATTTCATAGTCTAATCTACTAATAGTGATAGTTGTATCACTATCCACATTTACACCATCTTTGAGATGATATTTAAAAGTATTACCAGAGAAATCAAGCAAAACAGATTCAGACACCCGTTTAGCTGTACTTTGTGTATTTGTTATTTGTACATTTATAGTATCTTTTTTCTCTGCAAAGGTAGCACAGTTACCACCGTTAATTATTTGAACATCGCTATCATTTTCATAAGAACACACACAAAAAGTGTGACTAGGACACGATATAGACTCAAAAGGTTTTGCTTTAGTATCTATATAAAAACACTCTTCACCTCTTTCAATATTAAATCTCTTATCTTTTCCGTATACACATGAACATCCTTTATCATTGTTACATATCTTACTAGTAGTAGAATTACTTATATCTAAAGATGTTGGATAAAATGTCTCGCTTTTTACACAATATGATTCATATGAAATTTGTTTTTTATTATTAGAACAAAAACATCCATCCTTATCTTCACACTTAACTACTCCATTACTTTCTTTAATTTCTATATTAGTAACGACAGTATCCTTACCATCCCTTAACTTATTTGCAATCTTAAGTACATTTACAAAATCCCTATAAGTAATGGTCTCTCCAAACTTCAGAGACGGAAAAGCATTTGCAAGATCTCTCGTCACAGTAAATGTTCTAAACAGATCCGTTCCTTCCAAAACATCACCTTTGTTATCCGTAAGCATCCAAATACCATTCTCATCCTTTTTTAAAACAACATTATTGGCATAAGTTCCGATAGCACAACTCCCATCTTCACCAAGCAAAGCTTCCTCCATTCTTCGCAAATATTGCAACAAAAATGTTCGTTGGCTATCCGGAAAATTGGGAATGTTTAATAACCATTCAGGATTAGTAAACGATGAGTACGAAACTCTTTGCGAACATTTCGCACCTTTTTGAATACTATTTTTACATTTGTCAGTAATGGTTAATGAATCTACAAGATATAGCAAGCTTGAATCTTGATAACTTGCATAGTACCGATCATTTCTTTTAATTATCTCCATATCTATAAAATCATTTATAGGTAAATATTCTTTAGAAAACTTACATCCTCCATTAACCCATGTTCCTCCATCTTTAGCACATGTACCAGGGTCTTTATAACTACTAGGAGGAACATCTAGGCATTTACTTAGTACAGAACTCCATGTTCTATTCAACTCTGTACATGTCATAGGATCAGTTACCCCTTTGAATACTGGGGTATTCGATTGTGTAAGACATGAACTCCCGTTCCAATAACCACCATCCTTAAAACATTTAACTTCTTTGGTTTCTAACTTATCACAATTACACACATTATTACCAGAAGATCGACAACCATTATTAGTACATGTCGAAGTATCAATAT
Source organism: Candidatus Dojkabacteria bacterium (assembly GCA_041828405.1). Taxonomy (GTDB): domain Bacteria; phylum Patescibacteriota; class Dojkabacteria; order SC72; family SC72; genus UBA5232. Next base: position 93 of record JBHAMS010000057.1, on the reverse strand, counting down.
TACTTATATCACCAGTCTTTTGTGTAGAAGTTATGGGACCTCCTGCCTTAGTCGTATATGTATTTAATCGAGGGTCATTTCTTAATAATTGAT
>JBHAMS010000056.1:0-5240 GCA_041828405.1 Candidatus Dojkabacteria bacterium | reverse complement strand
TAAAGTTAACAGAGTAACTAATACAACCCTCTCAGGTAGTTTAAGTAGCTCCTGTGAGAATCCTTCAGCATGCCAGAGTAAAGCAGTAGTATATACAGTAGAAGGAGATATAACAGTGAATAGTGGTTTTAAGTGTGATGGAAGAGCAGTAATATTTGCAACAGGTAATATAACAGTGAATCCAGATGTAACTAACAGCACACCTACCTCTGGTTGTGTTTTCTTTGCAGGCAGAGATTTAGTAATAGCAGATGGTAGTAACAAGTCCTCAGTAGGTAGCATAGGTTTTGATCAATTAGAAGGTTACTACATAGCTAATGGAACACTCACGATCTCTAAGGAGAAGAAAGGTAATACAGAACGCCCAGATGCTCTTTTCGTAGAGGGAGGTTTAGTTTCCTTTGGTGAAGGTAGCCAAGCTAGTATAGTATTGTTAAGAGAATTACACTTGGAAGACAGAAATATCTATCCAGCTCTTAATATCGTTCATCATGCTAAGTATGGCAAATTGATGACCGATATCTTTGGAGGTGAGAGATTAGTATTTAAATCAGAGATAGGTTACAAAGAGTAGTAATTCTGATATTATTTAAAGAATAATTTTGAAGATAATTTTAACATGGCAAAACTGCCCAATCATGTTGGAATAGATTTTGGTACACACTCTGTAAAAGCAGTAGAACTTGCCAATATCGCATCACAACACCCCAAATTAGTAAACTTAGGATCACAAGCAACTCCAACAGGAGTCATAAACAGTGAAAACAGGCAAGACCAAGAAAGATTAGCAGATGTGCTAAAAAAATTGTACTCCGCATCTGGTATCTCAAACAAAACAACTGTAATGGCCCTACCAGAGTTCTCTGTATTTACCAGGTTTCTTGAATTCCCAGGAGTTAAGGAAGAAGAATTAAAAGACTCAATATATTACGAAGCAAAACAGTACATACCAATGCCGCTTTCTGAAGTACAGTTAAGCTATGTACCAATTGGCTTTAATGCTGAAAGAAATGCACACAAAGTACTCATAGTTGCAGCACCAAGAAAGGTTGTAGACATATACATAAACATTGCAATGATTGCAGGCTTAGATCTAATAGCCATAGAAACAGAATCAGTAGCCATGGGAAGAGCTATGTACAGATCAACAGGACAAAAAGACCTCGTAATGCTAGACTTTGGAGCAAACAGTACAGACATGAGCATCCTTGTAGGAGGAAATCTTGTATTCTCCCAAAGTATAGCAATTGGATCAGACTCACTAACTCAAGCAATTGTAAACAAATTCAATTTTGAATATCAAAGAGCAGAAGAATTCAAAAGAAATTACGGAGTCGTAGAAAACATCTTAGAAGGGAAAATAGCTGCAGTACTATCACCAATAATTGAATCCATAATGATTGAAGTAAGAAGAGGTGTAGAATTCTACAAAACAAGATCACTCTCTGCTGCTCCTTTAAACTACGTACTCAATGGAGATGGTGCCCTACTCCCTGGATTAACAGAATTTGTTGCGAAAAGCTTAGGCGGAAATGTATTCATAGCTGTACCGTGGAACAATATTGTGGTGGATAATAAATTCAAAGATATCATTGCCAAAGGAGGACCATCATACTCTGTAGCAATAGGTTTAGCACTAAAAGATGAATAGTATTCCATTAGAACCAAACACAAATCAAGAATTAAACCAAACAGCACCAAACACCAAACAGGCACAATCTGTTATAGGTGGTAAAAAAGAAGGACTATTTGAAACAAACATCGTACAAGATTCAGTATCAGGTATAAATCTTGTCCCTGTACTCTCAAAAGAGGAAGTAATTAAAGAAGAAAGAAAAGAAAGATTAAATATGTCATCAATACTAAGTATCATATTCTTCTTACTCATAACATTTGTCATAGTTGGAGTAAATCTAACATTCAGATTCCGTTTGAACAGTGCAAAATCATCGCTAAACAAGCTAGAAGAGCAAATACACACAAAAGATACTAAAATAGTAGACAACAATGATATTGTAGACAGAATCTTTCTGTATCAGGACATAGAGAAAACACAATACTCACTAAAAGCTGTTGTAGAATATGTAAACAATATCGCAACAAAAAATGGAGACACCAAACTCATACTTTACACATTCTCAGGAAAAGACAAATTCAGTTTTGAAGGAGAATCAGATGGTTTAGAAAATGCATCAAAATTCTGGTACTTACTAAATACAGATCCAAATATAGATAGTGTTGAAATGGAATACATAAACAAAGGAAGTGACACAGTAAGATTCAAATTTAATACACAGATAAAGGTAGAAGAATTCCTAAAATCAGCATAGTAGTAATATGGAAGAAAAACAATTACAAAACAATATAATGCCAGAAAATAAAGAAACTGTTGAAAGTGCTACACCTGATATCTCACAGGCAAATAGTGCTAAAATGACTGAATCATTAGAGGAAATTGCAAACAAGAAAAAAGTCACACTTAAACTAGGTGATATCATTGTCCCAATATCTTTAGGCATATTACTAATAATACTTGCAGTATTTGTATTCATACCTATGATCTCATCTACACTAAAATATGCAGATGAATATGAAGAAACTAAAAAGAAAGAAGAAAGATTAACAATATTAAAAGATAATCTAGATAAGATTGATGAATCTACAATGCAGGTTGATCTCATAAATGCAAAAGATGTTATTCCCAAAGAATTAAAAGTATCTAGCTTTATCTTCTATATTGATGACCTTGCTAAAGAATTAAGCCTAACACCAAAATCTCTCTCTGGATCAGATATAAAAATAAGCTCTAATGAAGAAGAAGAAACAGAACAGAAATATCTTGGAGTAAGTGGTCCTGTTGCATATGCTGGATCTTTTGAAAATATATTAAAGTTTCTAAATGATCTATACAGTGCATCTCCATACATTGTATCTGTAAGTAATGTAACTATAGAAAGAGAGGGTGTAGGAACAGGTATATGGAAAGCATCACTCAATCTTACAGGATACTATGTAAAAGAAAGAGAATCTATAGTTGATTTAAGCAGACCTTTGACGGTGTATTCAACATTTGGAGAAACAGTAAAAGTATTTGAAGAGAAAGCAATTAAGCTAAGAGAATAATAAAGGGATTAAATCTCCTCATCAAGTAAAACATCATCAACTTCACTATGTCTACTCTCACCCTCTTCCTTATGTCCATCATCTTTTATGATGACCTTAACTCTTTTATCATTTCTGATAGCATTGATAGTGATGAGATCTCTGATAGCATTGATGGTTCTTCCCTTTCTTCCAATTACGATACCCTTATCCTCCTCACTAACATCTACAGTCAATATAGTTAAACCAGGAAAATCAACACTCTCCTTCTCCTCTATGGAAACACCATCTGGATTATTAACAATTGACTTAATTATATATTCTAACAACTCTTTCATAGAAATATAAATCAAATTATATAACTATTATACTACTCCTCAACCTTCTCTGTCTTCTTCACAGTACTAGGTTTCTTAGAGCCTCTCTTTAACTTCTCAACCAATCCCTCCTTAACGAAGAATTGTGCAATAGTTTCAGATGGTTGTGCTCCTGCCTTTAACCAATATGCAGCTCTCTCCTTGTTCACAACAAAGACATTTTCTTTATTTCTTGGAGAATACAAACCAATCTCCTCAACACTTCTACCATCTCTTGGTTTAGAAGACTCAATAACAACAACTCTAAAACTTGGTTGCTTACTCCTACCTGTTTTTTTCAATCTAATCTTTAACATACTTCTGGATTCTATCAAATGAACTTATTTAATTCAAGGATTTCTTATTCTTTTTCAAAAGAATCTAAAACATTCCTAGCAGCATCCTCCTCTGCCTTCTGTTTACTATTACCCTTACCAGTAGCCAATCTTTTCTTACCTACAAAAAGACCAACAGTAAAACTCTTCTGATGATCAGGACCTTCTTCATCAATGGTCTGGTAAACAGGAGTAATCTTGTACTTAGCTTGAATAATCTCCTGAACCTTTGTTTTTGGATCAATGAACAACTCCTTCTCCATAATATCATCAACCTTTTGCAAAAGTGTATTCTCAACAAATCTCTTACAAGCCTCAAACCCACTATCAAGATAAATCGCACCTAAAATTGCCTCATATGCATCAGCCAACAAATACTCCTTCTCTCTACCTCCTGATGTCTCCTCTCCTTTTGACATAAGCAAATGTTCACCAATCTCCAACTTCCTACTCTCCTGTGCAAGGCTCTCTGTTCTAACAATAGCTGATCTAATTGATGTCAATTCTCCCTCTGGCTTCTCTGAGAAAGTCTTAAATATGTATGAAGATATGATTAACTCTAAAACAGCATCACCTAAAAACTCCAATCTCTCATTGTTCTTACTCTCCTTACGATTCTCGTTTCTGTATGATCTGTGAATTAAAGCTGTTCTCAAAATACTCTTGTCTTTGAAAACAACACCAATCTTCTTCTCTAAACTATTAAAATCAGTTTTTACTTTCTTCTTCGTTTCCTTCATTTTCTTTAACTTCTTCATATATTGCTCCCAATACTCCATTAACAAATTTACCACTACTCTCCCCACCAAACTCTTTTGCTATCTCAATAGCTTCATCTATTGCTACTTTAGGTGGAGTTATCTTTGCTAAAAAGCCCTCGTAAATTGCAATTCTCAATATTTGTAAATCTACCAATTTCATTTGGTCAATATTCCACTGTGGAGCATATTTCTTGATTGTCTCATCAATCTGTTCTATCTCCTGTGGAACACCATCTAATATACTCTGATACAGATCCTTGTTGTACTCACCTATCTCGTTTATCTGAACAAGATCATCAACAGATACATCTTCTGTAATGAAGCTATTTATTCTTCCAAAATCTTTTCTAAAGAATTCTTGTAAAACTAAAATCCTTGAAAGGTGTCTTGGATCTGTAAGTCTTTTCATACAAGTTTGTATACTTATTTATATGTACCACAATTAGTACATTCAAAGTGGCTTCGCTTTACAGCTCCGCACTTAGGACATTTTGAAGCCCCTGTTACCTTTAATGCATTGTGAGCTCTTCTTCTTCCTTTTCTAGCTTTGCTAATTTTTCTTTTTGGCTCTGCACCCATACAATTAGATATTTAATGTTAATCTAGTGATTATATAATCCTAAAGAGCTTTAAGCAACTGGATTGAAATCTTGATATGTTGATAAAATTCTTACAATATATATATT
>JBHAMS010000055.1:0-2529 GCA_041828405.1 Candidatus Dojkabacteria bacterium | reverse complement strand
GTATGAACAGCTTCAACAGAAGTATGGACAATGTACTAAACCACATTACTACCTTTTCCTCTTGAATTCATTAAATCAAACAGATACAGAGATTAAAGCAAAACTAAATCAGGTTTCTGCAATTTCCACACAGCTTGAAAATGAAATTCAATTTTTTGAACTGAATATCTCCAAAGTGAATGCACTTCAGCAAAGGAACTTTCTTAAATCTGCATATCTTAAAAATTACAAGCATTACTTGGAGCAGCTTTTTGCCGTATCTAGATATCTTCTTTCTGAAAAGGAGGAGAAAGTTTTTAATCTCACATCAAAGACTGGATATTCCAATTGGGTAAATATGGTTTCAGAGTTGCTGGACAAACAGAAGTTACTTGTAAAAGATGAGCAAAGAAAGACAAAAGAGATTACATATAACGAGGTTGGGAAATACTTAGATTCAAAGGAGAAATCCGTCAGGGATTATGCTTCCAAGCAGTTTAACAAGGTGAATAGTAGATATTTAGAAATAGCGGAGTTTGAGCTGAATTCAATATTGGAAGGGAAGAAGATATCTGATGATTACAGAGGTATTGTAAGACCGGATTTGACGAGATACTTGTCTGATGATATTGATGTAGAGATAGTAGATGTTTTAAGAGATACTGTTTCGGAGTTTTTTAGTATTCCACAGAGGTATTACAAGTACAAAGCTAATCAGCTTGGACAGAGGAAGATTAAATATTACGAGAGGAATGTTCCGCTTGGAAATGTTGATTTGGAGTACAAGTATGATGAAGCGATATCAATCGTTAAAGATACTTTTAGGGATTTGAGTACTGATTTTTACGATATTGTTTCAGATTTTGAAAGGAATGGGCAGTATGATGTGTTTCCTAAAGAGGGTAAGAGTGGTGGTGCTTTTTGTGTGAGTGTTGGGAAGGATTTGCCTACATATATTTTGCTTAATCATACGAATAAGTTGAATGATGTTTTAACTATTGCACATGAGAGTGGGCATGGTATTCATTCGGAGCTTTCTAAGTGTCAGAGTGAGTTGAATTCTGGTTATCCTACTTCACTTGCTGAGGTTGCTAGTACATTTTTTGAGGATTTTGTTTTAGAGAGGATATTGAAGGATAGTACAGATGATGTGAGGAAGGTCATTCTTAATCAGAAGGTAAATAATGATATTTCAACAATATTTAGGCAGATTGCTTTTTTGAATTTTGAGCAGGAGTTGCATGAGGAATTTAGAAAGAGTGGATATTTGAGTAAGGAGAGTATTTCAGATATTTTTGTGAAGCATATGAGGGAGTATCTTGGGGAGAGTGTTGTTGATGATGAGTCTATGATGTATGGGTGGATTTATGTTAGTCATTTTAGGAGTTTTTTCTATGTTTATTCATATGCTAGTGGTTTGTTAATTTCTAAGGCTTTGCAGAGTATGGTGAGGGAGGATAAAAGGAATATTGATTTGGTTAAGAGGTTTTTGAGTGCTGGTAGTACTAAATCTCCTAAGGAGGTTTTCAGAGATATGGGTATAGATATTACTAAGAAGGATTTTTGGATTAGAGGGATTAGGGAAGTTGAGAAGAATTTGGAAAAGATTTAGAAGATATGGAAAGTTATATTAAAAAGGCTTTAGTTATCAATAAAAGATATTTAGCTGTACAAATCTTTGATTGTTTTATTTCTTTCATTGACCAACATCTCTGTAAATTCCATATATTCATAATATTCACTAATACTTTTTGGGATAGGCATTGATTCAAAATTGTCAAAAGGTGGAGCTATTTTAACAAAGGAATAATCTTCAGAAACATTCTTGTTAAACAAAAAGAAATCAACATACCCTTTGAAATTACGAAATAAATGAAAAAATTTTTCGTATCTACAAAAAGTAGCAAAGAGTGGACTATTTTGTCCTAAATAGTATCTTCGTACACACTCCAAAGTTAAGTCTAGCCTATCACAAATTTTATTGTTGAAACCTCTTGAAGCATTTATAGTTGGCAAGCCATCAATTCGTGCACTAGGCCAGATAATTATACCCCCAATAGTTTCTGAGATATCAACAAATTTATCTAACCTATTGATAGGAATTTGAGATGTAATATGTTTAAGTTTTTGCCACTTAGTAAAAGTAGCTACAGCTCTATCACTTGAGAGAAGAAATTCTCCCAGTTCCGAATTGTGCAACAGTTTACAATTACTTGTTTTTGACAATTTAAAGATTTTTCCGTTTGGTAAAGGTTTACTCCATAAAAATTGATGATAATCCTGAAGTTTTTTACTATATTTATCAGCATCATACGGTTCTGTATCAGATTGAAAATTGTAAGTAATATCTATATACATAGAATATCTTTACTAAAGTTTAAGAACCTAAACATTCAAAATATCTAACAACTCTGTAACACTATCAATCGCCATATACTTACCTGCTTCATCCTTATCTCTAACCATAACCAAATTAGTAATGCCAGCATCCTCTGCTCCTTTAAGACAATCCAATCTATCATCAACAAACAAAACCTCACCATCCATCTT
>JBHAMS010000054.1:0-14754 GCA_041828405.1 Candidatus Dojkabacteria bacterium | reverse complement strand
TTGGAGCTTTTAGCAGCCTTGCAAGATGCTAAAAGAGATGGTGGAAATGTTCTAATCCCTTCTTTTGCAATTGAAAGAACGCAGGAAATCCTTTATGAGCTAAACCTTTTCTTTGAGAATAGGCTTCTTTCTGAAATGCCTGTATATCTTGATAGTCCAATGGCTTCTAAAGCTACAGAAATCTTTAGGCAGTATCCTGATTACTATGATGAAGATGCAAAAAGATTGCTTAAAAAAGGAGATGATCCTTTTGATTTCAAGGGTTTGTACAAAATTGAATCATCTGAGGAATCCCAAAGACTCGCTGAGAAAAAAGGTATCATAATTATCGCAGGAAGTGGAATGTGTACTGGAGGGAGAATAGTTCATCATATTAAGAATAATATTGAAGATCCGACTACACATATGGTTATTGTTGGATATCAGGTTGCAGGTACACTTGGAAGGAGAATTGTAGATAGGGAGAAAGTTTTGAAGATAATGGGTACGGAGTATCAAAATAGAGCAAAAGTATATACATTGAATGGTTTCTCTGGACATGGTGATGAGAGGGATCTTCGATATTGGTTGAGAGGGTTTGGTCACACTCCAAGGCAGATATTTTTAGTTCACGGGGATGAGAAAATTATTACAGAATTCGCTCAGAATATCCAAACAGAATTGAGAGTTGATGTTAAAGTTCCCGATTATCAGGAAGTTGTTAATTTAAATTAAGAAATTGTATATGGAAAAGTACCCAGAAATTCAAAAGATATATGATGATATAAAAAAGTTGAACATTCAGGGAGCAACGAATGTTGCAATATCTACACTTGAAGGAATGAAGAAATATTTAGAAGTGACTAAGGAGATTGATCCCCAGTTGCTCTATACAGAGATTCTTGAGGTAGGAAAGTATCTTGGTCATGCTCGTCCAAATGAGCCACTTGCTGTTAATGGTGTTACATATGTTAAGCATCGTTTTACTGAAAAAAAATCTGTTTTACCAAAGATTGAAACCATGAAACAGGAATTGGAGAAGATTTGTAATGATTATCTTGAATTATTAGAGCATTGTAAGAGAGAGTTAGTTGATTATGGAACTAGGAATCTTTTTAATTTTGATAAATTGTTAACACATTGTCATTCCTCAACTGCTGTTGCCTTGATTAAATCGTTAGGGAAGGGTGATCACGATTTTGAAACATTTTGTACTGAAACTAGACCTCTATTTCAGGGTAGAAAAACTGCTAAAAGTTTGGTTGATGGAGGTATTAAGACAACATTGATTGCTGATAGTGCTGCTGAGTCTTTTGTAATTGGTAGAGGAAGTTCACCAATAGATGCAATATTTATCGGTTGTGATCAAATTACTCCTAAAGGACATGCGATAAATAAGATAGGAAGTTGGGGAATTGCAATGGCTGCTCATTATGTAGGAAAGCCAGTGTATGTTGTTACCCCAATGTTGAAATTAGATAATGATTCTGGAGAGAATATTGAAATAGAAGTGAGAGAGAGTAGAGAGCTTTGGGAAGATGCACCAAATGGTTTGATTATGTACAATCCTGCATTTGAAATTGTGGATAATTTGTTGATAACTGGCTATGTTACTGAAGTTGGAATAATAAAACCTCAGGATCTTGAGAAAGAAGCGAAATCTAGATACCCGTGGTTATTTGAAAATTCAAATATCTAAATTTTATATTTACAAAACATGTCTACTTTTTTAAGGAGTAAAAATCTTGATCTTGGAGAAGATAATGATTTTAATATTGTGTTAAACAGAAATGATGCAAAGAAAATTGGTGTGAAGGAGGGTGAGAGTGCAATGATTGGTTTTGGTGAAATGGAACTTTATGCTGATGTTATGGAAACAGATACTCAGGTGGCTGAGGGTGAAGTAGGTCTTTTTGAGGAAATATGGAAAACATACAATATTAAAGATGGTGATTCTGTACTTGTTGATATTCCACAACCTAGTAAATCGCTTGATGCTATTAGTAGGAAATTGCTTGGAGAGCCTTTGACTGAGGAGGATTTGGAAGGAATTATGAAAGATGTTGGTAGTAGAAAATTAAGAGAGACAGAGATTGCTTTCTTTGTTTCAACATTCTTTAATCCCGGATTTAATGATGATGAAATTTATTGGATGACAAAAGGTATGGCTAATTCTGGTGATAAAATGTCATTTACCAGACTGAGGAAAGATTGCGATATTATTGCAGACAAACATTCAATTGGTGGTGTTGCTGGGAAAGCAATTACTCCAACATTGATTCCTATTCTTCTGGAGGGTAATTTAATTGTTCCAAATACCTCAACACGAGCCATAACTTCTCCAGCAGGTACTTCTGATATTTTGGAGGTTGTTATGCCTGTAGCTTTGTCTAAAGATAAGGTTTATGAGGTAGTTAAGAAAACAGGTGGTTGTATGTTTTGGGGTGGTTCATTGGAGCTATCTCCAGCTGATGATGTGATTATCAATGTTGAGAGATCTTTAAGAATTCAAGAATTTCAGAAAGTATTAGTCAGTATTGTTGCTAAGAAAATATCAATGGGTATTACCCATGTTTTGATAGATTTGCCATACGGTGAAGGTGCGAAACTTGAAGATCCTGAAGAAGTAATTATGTTGGAAAAGGAATTTAAGAAGCTTTTTAAGAAATTTAATATTGAATGTGAAGTCTTGAAGAGGAGTGTGAAAGGTCCTGATGGTAGAAGTATTGGTCCAAATTTGGAGATAAAGGAGGCATTGCGAATATTGGAAAGAGATGAAGATAGAAGTCCTGAGGTTGAGAAAACAGTTCTCGATATGGCGGGTATGATATTTGAACAAACAGGTAAGGCCGAAGAGGGTAAGGGATTTGGTATGGCCAAGGAAATTTTAGAATCAGGTAGGGCTTTGGAGAAATTCTGGGAGATAGCTATGGCACAAGGTGCTACAAAGAGAGTCAAATCCTCTGATATTGAAGGAGGTAAGTTTAAGTATAAACTTGTATCTGACAGAGATGGTACAGTTAAAAGAATTAGCAACAGTGCACTTGTAACAATTGCTAGAGCTTTAGGTAATCCTAAGATTAAGGAAGCAGGTATCAGAGTTTACAAAATGCCTGGAGAAACTGTTAAAAAAGGAGATGTTCTACTAAAAATACAAGCTACTACAAGTGGTAGATTGGAAAGTGGAAAAGCTCATTTAGATATAGATAAGATATTTACCTTCTAATTCTATATCTTATTGCTTTTGGTTCTGGTGGGGTATCTATATCTTTCTCTTCTTCATTACTCTCATTCTTTTTCTTGTTTTTGAAAGTACTCCTCTTTAGGAGTACTTTTCCCAATGTAATCAATACTATTATTACAGCTATAGATATCAAAATAGGGAAAGTAATAACTAAAGCTCTACCCAATGTAGTTGCCTTAAGAAATGTCTCAAACCATGAATCAATTTTATACTGTGCCTGATTTGAAATGATCTTACCATTCTCTCCAAGTAACTGATCATATTTTTTCAACTCTGAAATATTTGGAATACTGTTTACGGCATATATATTCAATGAGAAATCTTTACTATCCAAATTTGTCACCTTGTCAGCAGAGTAGAGCATGATATTTGAAAGAGTGTCATTATTGAAAGTCTCCCATAAAACCCTATCAATCATCTGTCCAATTTTCATATTCTTACTCTCAAAAGTAGGATCTACAGAAAACCAACCGTAATTTGGAAGCCAAATTTGCACCCACTGATGACGAACCTCTTCTCCTTCAGATTTCTCTGAAATATTTGCATATCCAAGAGCAGCTCTAGCTGGTATCCCCTGGGCTCTAAGAATTGCAATCATTGAATCAGCATACTCCATACACACTGAAGCACCACCAGAAAGAGCAGCAACAGCACCAATCCTCTCATTGTTTGAATTCGCCTTCGTATTGTCATACTCCAATGTCTCATTCAAGTATTGGTAATCTCTTTTAATGATATCCATGAGTGAGCTTGCATCTTTTGAAAGCTTCTTTGCGGTCTCCTGAATAAAAGTATCCGTTGTTTGCCAATATTTAGTAAAATTCAAATACTTCTTAATATCTTGGTTACTACTTCCTATCTCACTAAGATATTTCTCATATGTTATATCTGTAAGCAAGTCAGGTTCATCATATTCACTCTGTTCTACAGTTATATATCCAGAAACAGTTATCTCACTCTCTTTATTTGCAGGAACTTCAAATGTTGCCAATATATTCCCTTCCTCATCAAGATATATTCTTCTGGGAGTAGGGGATATTGAATCAAAAAGAACTTTCTGATTAGTTTCTGAAAATTCTCTTGGCAAAGAGAGTACATATATATTAGTAGAAGAAGATTTGAAAATATTTGAGTAGTTTTCAGGTATTAGATTATCTGTTTTTGGTGTCTTATTCTTCAATTCAAACCTGTATGTAGCAGAAATTCCAAATTCAAGCATTGGGTAATTATCAATTCTATCTGTCTGACTAAAGTTGTAATATACATTCTCACTGTTCTCTGATTTAGTAAAAGTAGGGAAAGCTTTGCTTAGTTTTGGAATATTTTTATCTGTAACAATTGCAAAAGAGTAGTTATATTTTGTAGTTGTCCCATTTTTTTCATCTGAATCTTCAAATGAAATATCTTTTGGTAAAGATGTGCCGACGAGTGTAATATGTGTGCCTGATTTAATTACATAATCGTGTGTTTTGTAGGAGAAATATATCTTGTATGGAGAACCTGATTTTGTTTCTTTATAGTTCTTCACCTTTATATACATTCCCTCACTATTTGGTAATTTCTCTATGGAGTACTGTATTGCTTTATTATCATCTCCAACTACAGAGAGAGATGATAGCTTAAATTCTCTTTCTTTCTCATTTTCCTGCTCTGTTGTAATGTTGGCATCTGGGACATGGAAAATTCTTTCTCCTTCTGCTGGGAAGAAATAGCTAGAGTTTTTTACTGTTCTAATATACTCTGTGGTTACAGTAACAAAATCATCTCCTGTTTTGTAACTGAACTCCGTACTGTTATCTATGATGAAATCAGGCTGTGCTGCAAGGGAAAGTGATACTGACGAAAAAAATATCACACATATAGCTATTACTATTTTCGCAAAATATTTCATGATTTCCATGATATCATTTTTTTTGAAAAATCGTTAGAAAAATCATGAGTTTTAAGTTTTGCTAAACTTATAGTATCTTAAATATTTATGAAAAAGTGCCTAGAAACAAAGCTGTGGTAAGCATTCCCTTACGAGTTCAACACTGTGACATAATGAACTTTTTGATATATAATCACCTGATTATGTCAATAAAAAGATCACACTCACTTTCTTTAGGAATTGTTGGCTTGCCAAATGTCGGTAAATCAACCATTTTTAATACTTTAACAAAATTGGCTGTTCCAGCTGAGAATTTCCCTTTCTGTACAATAGATAAGAATGTTGGGGTTGTAGAGATTCCAGATGAGAGATTGCACAGAATGGCTGATTTTTTCAAAGCTGAAAAAGTTGTTCCTTCTGCGATAACTTTTGTTGATATTGCAGGGCTTGTTAAAGGTGCTTCCAAAGGTGAGGGTCTTGGTAATCAATTTCTTTCACATATCAGGGAGGTTGATGTTATCCTTTATGTACTGCGAGCTTTTGAAAGCGAGAAAATAGTTCATGTCTACGATAGGATTAATCCGATTGAGGATTTTGAAATTGTGCAGTCTGAGTTAATATTTAAGGATATTGATACTGTGCAAAAGAGGCTTGGCGTTGTTGAGAAGATGAGCAGAATTGGTGATGTTGCAGGGAAGAAGGAGTTTGATTTGCTAACAAAAGTTCTTGGCTTTTTGAATGACGATATTCCTGTTATTGAAATGGGTTTGAAAGATGAGGAGCTTGAGGGTTTATACGATCTTCATCTTCTTACGAACAAGAGGAGAATGTTTATTTTGAATATTAAGGAGGGTTTGAATATTGAGAATGCTTTGAAGTGGAAGGAGGAGTTGTTTGAGAGGACTAAGGATGAGGTTTTGATTGTTGATGTTAAATTGCTTGGGGAGATGGTTGGTTTGAGTGAGGAGGAGAGGGAGGAGTATGTCGCTCTATTGGATTGTGCACCTGTGTCGGCAGAGGATATTGTGATGGGTGCTTTTAGGACTTTGAATCTTCTTACTTTTTATACTGGTTCTGCTAAGGAGTGTAATGCTTGGAGTATAGAGAAGGGTGCGAATGCTAAAGATGCTGCAGGGGCTATCCATACTGATCTGTCTGATTCTTTTATTACTGCGGAAATTGTGAATGTTGATGATCTTGTTGATGTTGGTGGTATGGTGCAGGCTAAGGAGAAGGGTTTGGTTAAAAATGTTGGTAAGGATTATATTGTGAATGATGGTGACTATATGATTGTACTTGCAGGTAAGTAGTTTATTTATGTGTTTTTGTTTGCTTCTTGGTAGTAATGCTTTAATCGTTTGTAATCTTCGTTGCTTTTATCACCTTTGTAGTATATTTCCACCAAAATCACTTGCCTTGTCTTTTCTATGAATATGTAGATTAAGCGGAGTCCTGTTTTGACACCTTTACCTTTGAATGATTTTGAAGCAAATTTCTTAATTTTGTAAGAATGTATTTCTGCATTGCAAAAGGTTGGGATAGGGAATATTGATTGATTGTCTATGTGCAAATTGTGGTAGATATCTATTGTAGCTTTCTTTAGAATTTCTAAGTCTTGATGTAATGTCCTGTACTTTTTTGCAAGTTTCTTCAAATCTTTGTCAAATTCTATTGTTGTTTTAAAACTAATCTTCTTCATAGTTTCTCACGGATGTCTTAGATGTTCTGTAGAAAACACTTTCGTAATCAATTGCCTTTTGATCATCTGTTATGATCCACGGTATGTCCTGATGGGAGTATGCACTAAGCTCATTTGCATTTTTTCCTGCTAATCTTGCCAGTACTTCATCTATATGATGTAATTCCTGAGCATTCAGGGATTTTGACAGATCTGGTTCTCTAAGTGCTAGGTACTTTTTTTGATCATAATTGAAGTATTTGTTTTTGATAATCACTATATCTTTCTGTTTAATCATCTCTTCTACAATCTTCTTAAATTCCACAGGTGTTGGACCGTGGTGGTTTTTGATGTATGTTGCACCAATTAGTTGCTCTTCATATTTTTCATAGTAATCAAAATCTATGAAGTAGAGTAGTTTGTATAGTACGGTTTCTCCGATATTAGGTTTTGCACCAACTTTGGTTAGGATATATAGTAATACTTCTCTGAATTTGTTGAAATTTTTTTGTGGAACACTAATCCTCAAATCGTTTTGTTTCTCTTTGGTTGATTTGTTTTTGGTAATATGTATCTTTATATCTTTAAGTTCTTGTTGATTGAGCATATGTTCGGTCGGAATGTTTAATATTTTGGAAAGTTTTTGTAATTCCGTAATTGTTAGGTCACGATTGTTTTGTTCTATATTTATGTATGTTGTCCTAGATATCCCCAATGTTTTGGCTATGTATTCTTGTGAGAATTTGTTTTTTTCTCTTTGTTTTTGTATGTATGTCCCAATCATATTAGCTTTTGAAATATTTTAATTGTCATTATATTATGCCTTTGATGAAGCGATGTCAAGGTATTGGACATAGTAGGTGTTAAATATATTTAACATTTAGGGTTGCTGTGTGGTTGACTGTCTGTTAAAATATCTTCCGTTATAAATTTACTAATTATGTTCATGGGCTTATTTGGATTATTTAAGAAAAAGGAGTGGGATATTGAGAAGTCTGATGAGAATAAAAAGCAGGTTAGGGCACTTTTCAATAATGTTATGGAAGATGGTGATACATGGAATGTTGTATATGGCTATAGTACAGATATTAAAAGTAGTAACTATATATTAGCTCGTAAAACGACATATGAATTCACTAGCCTAATTGTTGGTTATCGTGAGTCAGATATGAGTATTGCTTTGATTCAGACGACTCCAGAGTTAGATGGTTGTAGTGATCCTGAAATTTTCAATAAAGATGGTATTAAAAGAGCTGGTATGTCCTTTGGAGAGTATGTTATATATCACAAAGGTGGAATGATGGCTGGATATTCTAAATTTGCAGTTGATGAGGGTAATGATGAGGATTATCTTGCTTATATCTATCAGCCAGAGGAATTTGAGAAGTTTGATGCTTTTTTTAAAGAATATTCTAAAAAATAACTATTATGGAAGACATATTTGAATATATTAAATATATATTAGTGCTAGGAGCTGTTTGTGTTGTGTGGTTTGTCATTACAAGGGTATGGGTTGGTTTTGTTGATTTGGTAATTGGTGGTTTGAAAAAATTATTTGGAATAAAGGAAAAGGAGAGAGAAGGTAATTGGCATGTATTGGAGAAGAAGGATAAAGATGATGAGAAGAAAAATTGAGAGAATGGTTGTGCTTGTACTTCATCTTCTTTTCTGCTAAAATCCCTGATTGTTAATATGATGTTATGTTTTTAATGGGTACAAATCTTAAAAATTATGAATTGATGGTTGTTTTGAAGCCTCTCTTACCTGATGATTTTAGAAAAGAAATTCACAAAGAATTTGTTAAAATGATCAAAGATGCTGGTGGTGATGTTTTAGATGTAGATGTTTGGGGTAAAAGATATTTATCTTACAAGATTAAGGGTCATAATGAAGGATACTACATTGTGTACGAATTTGAGGTAGATCCTGATACTATTCCTGAAATGAATAGAAAGTTGCAGTTGAAACAAGAGATACTACGGTTTATTATTGTGAAAATGGAAAAAGGTAGTGCTGTAAAGAAAAGTATAAAAAAGAAAGAAATTGAGATTTAAGAAATATTTAATAATTAGGCTGTAAAGTTAAAGGTAAGTTAAATTTATTATATATACAAATTATGGCAGCAAGATCGCTAAACAAAGTTATCCTCATAGGAAACTTAACAAGAGATCCAGAGATGAGATACACAAATTCTGGGACTCCAGTAGTAACATTTGGAATGGCTACAAATAAATCATGGAAAGATGCTGAGGGAGAAACAAAAGAATTAGCAGAATTCCACAACTTGGTTGCATGGAATAAGATGGCTGAGATCTGTCAGCAACTTTTGGCTAAAGGAATGAAGATATATGTAGAGGGTTCTTTGAATACTAGATCATGGGAAGCTGAGGATGGTAGTACAAAGTACAAGACAGAAATTAGAGTTGAAGATATGATTTTGTTAGATAGTAAGGGTAAGCAAGGTGCTAGTGGAGAGGATGGTGAGAAGGTAGAGAGAGTTGAGAAAGCTGAGGAGGTTGTTGACGAAGCTCCTGTTGAAGATCAAGATCCTTTAGAGGAAGATCTGCCTTTTTAATTTGAATTTTAATTAGTAATGGAGGAAGTAAAGAATACAGAGGAATTGAAGAATAATGTAAGTCCTAGCGAGAGCTATGATGATAGAAGCTATTCTGAAGAGGAAAGCTTTATGTCGCAGAAGAAGAAACCTAGGAAGAAAAGAAAGATTATTCAGAATTTGAAATGCCCATTGTGTGAGTCTGGAGTTAAGAGTGTTGGCTACAAGGATATATATCAGTTGAAGAAATTTACATCTGTTAGAGGTAAAATTATTTCTACTGAGAAATCAGGAGTATGCCATAAGCACCAAAAACAGCTTCAGTTAGCAGTGAAGAGGGCAAGATATATGGCTTTGCTTCCTTACGCTTCAAATGAATAGTAGCCTTTTGGTAATGTAGTTGGAAGGAGAGGTAGAGATATCTCTCCTTTTTTTTGTATTGGTATTGTTTTACAATTGACTACGATTTGACTATAATATGACTATGTTTACTCCTAAATATACATTAACAAATTCCCTTCTTACCAATATTCGCCAAATTGGTGAGATGGTAGGGGAGTTGAATTCAAAAAGTATCTCTAAAACAATTTCTCTTACATTAGAAAGAAAAGCTAGAGTTCTCTCTTCTTTCTCTTCTAACAAAATAGAAGGAAATCCTCTATCGCTAACAGATGTTAAAGATATTCTAAAAAACTCTCCTCAAAATCTCAGAAATACCCAAAAAGAGATATTTAACTACAACAAGGCACTCATCTATCTAAATGAAAAGATAACCAATGGTGAAAAAAGAAAAATATCAAACAAGTTACTATGCAAAGTGCATTCAATTGTAACTAAATCAACAATATCTAAATCTCACAGTGGTATATATAGAAAAGATTCTGTCTTTGTGAATAATCCTCTAAATGGAGAAACAGTATATTGGCCACCTGATGTGTCGGATGTAAAAGTTCTAATGAAAGATTTAGTAAATTTTGTTAATAAATCTTCTGGAAATATTGATCCAATAATCCTTGCAGGGATTTTTCATAAACAATTTGTTGTAATTCACCCATTTATGGACGGCAATGGAAGAAGTGCTAGACTGCTTAGCTCCTTCATACTTTCAGAATTAAAAATGAATCCATTCTCGTTATTCAGTTTTGAAAACTACTACAACAAAAACATCTCTAAATACTTTCAAAAGGTTGGTGTTGTCGGAAATTACTACGATGTTGTTAAAAATATGGATTTTACAGATTGGTTAGAATATTTCGTTGAGGGTATTCTTGATGAATTAAGCCGAGTAAAAAAAGAACTACCACAGTACAATGAAAGGTTACAATCACATCAAAAGAAAATCGTACAGTATCTTAGAGATTACGGATCAATATCATCTAGTGAATATTACAAAATTAGTAAAAGAGCTAGATCCACAAGGATAAAAGATTTCAGGATCTTGATGGATAGGGATATCATAAAAGCTATTGGAAAAGGCAAATCAACATATTACATATTAAGTGATGAGTATTCGTACTTCACTTAATCAAATTGCAAAATTCAACATACTATAAGTACTTTTTATTGAAATGAACCAATATATTTTGTAATATATGGCAACAATGTCAAAACTGTCCATGCTTCAACAAAATGCATATATTAGCATTGTAATAAAAGATAACGGTATATGGACTCATTTAGCATATACCGATTTCAATGCAGGAAGAGAGTACATACTCTCCGATTATACTAATCTTGATATCTTAAAATTCAGACTAGATGATCACATCTTCTCCAAAGAATTCTGGTTTGAATATTTCAACAACTTAGAAAAAATCTTCAATTGGAATGTCGTAGACAAAAATTCCTTAGCAATATTCACCTTTAGAAATTTCAAATGCGAAGGAGATGGAATAACTGGTATAAGGATAATGATTGACGATAATCAAATGTTTTTTGACAACATATTTCAATCTGTCAGAGATTTCACAAATGATGTCGCATTGAGAGTCATAAACGATCAATACATGCAAACTCTCCTAGAGGGGATTTCTGAAAGACTAGGATACGATGATCTAATGTATATAGATATGGATATCCATGATTTCTCAATCTTTAGAGTTACAAATATATATGAAAAAGATGGCACATGTAGAAAACTGTTCACTAAGTCAAAATTAAACAGAGGATCAGATTTCTCTGTAATTGATTCCATAAATGATGGAAGATTCAAAGTATTCCTCTCTACAGATCTTTCAGACAGAGAACTCATTAACTACTGGAGTAATTTTGTTTTAGACAAACCACTAAATGTAAGAGAACCAAATATTAAAGATATATTAAGGTCATATGCAACGATACTAAATTACTCAATACTAATGGATAACAGACAAAAGTTAGAAAGATTTGGAAATATATATGAAAAAAGTGGATTAATAATATCTGGATATGTTCCTAGCATATTAGGTAAAAAACTCTCGCTACTCACAATCATAGATGGACTAGAACTAAGTGGAGAAATAGACTGCTTCTTTGATGTAGAATTAAGAACCCTTTCATATGGTAAATCATATGTATTTGGTTCAGACAGTACAGACATCATTCTGACTAAAAAAGAAATACTCTCCAACATAACCAAAGTCATAATCCCTGTAGTAGATAAAACATCAAACAAAGTAATATTCTCAGGCACAATAGAATCAAAAGATATTCAAAAATCAGACTTCTATGTATTAGCCCCACAATTTGGATATATTGAATTACCTTACCATGAAGAAAAACTCCTCATAGATGGACAGTGTAAAAATGGAGCAAAGCTCCCAAGATCTAAAGAATCCATATCACTAATGTCAATTCCTGAAATATCGTACTACTCCTCAATCTTAATAGATGGAAGACCTCGCCCAATAGTATACGGTCCAGATGTCTATTCAAATAAATTAAAAACACAAGCTTGGTTAAATGATAATAAAGCATAAAATACTTGAAAAATATAACAACTACACATTCGCTCTCCCTTACGGAGCTGAAGATCAGCTACTTGTTTCAAAAAATACAAACATAAAAATTGGTACTGAGCTGTTAAGAAAAAGAACAAATGTCATAATGCAATCATTCTACATACCAGAGCAGATAGGAGGGAGTAAAGAAGATGCATACAAATATGTCACTTGCATAGACGGAGAATTAGTCACAAAAGGTACTGTTTTAGCAGAAAGATTAATCGCTGGAGGTCTAAATGTCAAAAAACTAATCACTCCAATAGATGGTGTCATAGATCTAGATAGGATAGGAAGCGGATATCTTGATATATTAGGAGAGGAAAATATCGCTGTCGTAAAAAGTTCATTCACTGGAAAAGTCATAGATACAAACCCATTTGAAGGAATAAAAATAGAAACTTCTGCAGAAGCTTGTGATATTAAACTCATATCAGACACATATGGAGGCAAAAATGAAAAATTAAACAAGAAAGTTTTTGGCGAATTTGTATTCTTGGGAAATGGAAAGGAACTTTTACTCAAAGCTGAAGATATTGACTACCATGACAAGATTGTCTTCGTTGGAAAATATCTACACACATCTCTACTGTATGACCTTTTTGAAAAAGGTGCTTCATTCGTATTAACATACTCAATGGACTACCGTGATTTTAGAAAACAAGGACTCCCAATAGGTATACTAGGTGGTTTTGGTGAAATCTTCTACAGTGAAAAAATTCTAAATACACTTGATAGCTTGAGGGGAACATTTGCAATTGTTGATTACCAAGAGAGTCAAATATTTTTCCTTAACAATCACAACTCTAAAAAAAGCAAAGAGAGCATATTCATTGATTCATTAGAAAATGCCACTGTTAGATCTCTCTCTTTAGCAAACTACTCAATGATTGGAACAGTGATTGGTCTTGCGGATGATCCATCATTCATAAATGTAAAATGGGAAAACGGTCTCACAGGTATAATAAACATTGCAAATGTGGAATTTGTATCCCTTTAGAGTATAATAAAATCTGTCATCTAATTTAACTCTTCAAAAAAAATGTCAGAACTAGAAGGAAATCGCGATATGAAATATAGAAACAATGTAGGCTTGGCAATACTTTTTGTCTTAATATTTGTATCTGGAATAATAGTTGGAAGAAATATTCAAGGGTCAGGTCAGATAAGTATTCTAAGTGGGAATAAAGCAAACTTAGATACATTTTGGCAAGTTTGGGATGTAGTATCAAAAAACTATGTAGATAAAGATAAAATAGATAAAGATAAAATGGTGCTTGGAGCAATCAAGGGTATGGTGAATTCATACGATGATCCAGCAACAGTTTTCTTAGATCCAGAAGAAACAAAAGATTTTGAAAAAGCATCTAGTGGTCAATCATTTGAAGGTATAGGGGCTGAACTTGGATATGAAAATGGAAATGTGATTGTTGTAACACCTCTTGATGGATCTCCAGCAAAAGAGTCTGGAATTCGTGCTAGAGATTACATCTTAAAAATAGATGATTACGAGTTAAAAAGCACAGACTCAGTATATGATGCTGTAGCTAAAATCAGAGGGAAGTCTGGAACAAAAGTAAAACTAACAGTTCTACATAGTGGTGAAAGAAATCCTGTTGAGATAGAGATAGAAAGAAGAGAGATAACTGTTGCAAGTATGACTTTAGAGTTTGTAGGGGAGAACAAGAAGATTGCCCACCTAAAGATAAGCAGATTTACTGAAGCAACTCTTGCGAAATGGGAATCTGAATGGGATTCAAAAATGAAAGAAATTGCAGATTCTGGAGTTCAGAAACTAATCTTAGATTTAAGAGGAAATCCTGGAGGATTCTTTGATGCTGCAATATATGCAGGAGATGATTTCTTAGATGATGGAAAAATAATATCTCAACAGAAAGATGCAAGTGGGAAGATTGAAAAATTCATATCTCAAAAGGGTGGAAAGATGTTGAATATTGAATTAGTTGTTCTTGTTAACGAAGGAAGTGCTTCTGCATCAGAGATTCTTGCAGGTGCTTTACAGCAAAATGACAGAGCAGAGGTTGTTGGTATGAAAACATATGGAAAAGGTACTGCACAAAGGATATATCCTTTGCCTGATGCATCAAGTCTACATCTTACAGTACTGAGATGGTTGCTTCCAGATGGCCAAAATATTGATAGAGAGAATTCAATCAAGCCAGATGTAGAAGTAGAGCTAACAGATGAGGATTTCAAAGCAGGAAGAGATCCACAAATGGATAAAGCTGTAGAGATGCTTTCTAAATAAATTTTTATAAAAAATATATAAATATGGCAGAAGAAAAAAAGAAAAAAGATACATTAAAACAGAGTGATACTGCACAAAAATCTAGTGGTAGGGGAAGAGGAATAGCACTCTTCTTTGTGTGGTTTTTTGTTCTACTTATCTGTATGTGTGGTACAGCAATAGTTGTAGGTGGATATGTATAT
>JBHAMS010000053.1:0-5244 GCA_041828405.1 Candidatus Dojkabacteria bacterium | reverse complement strand
TCTCATCTGGTTCTTGGCTTAGATACGAGCCAATTGTCGTGGAACTCTTTGTGAAACTCTCCGCTTTTCTTTCTATTTCTCTTTCTGTAGTAATTATTGAAGAGAGTCTAAGTAGTTGAAAAAGTATTACCAGTAAAGCGACGAAAAGAAGAGTAAGAATTTTGTTTACTTTTTTATGGCTATTATCTCTTAAAAATTTGATTGGTAAAATTTCCTTTTTTAGAATGATTAAGAAGAGAAATATTAAGAGAAGGAGTATTACGAGAGAGATGTAAACACTCCACCCTATAGTTACACTTCTACTTAAAAGAATAGTTGTTGGTTGGAGTAAAAAATAGAGAAGAGATATCCCTGCTATTGGGTAATCTATTAAATATATGATGAGTGCTTTTGTACGAGTGTTGAATTTGTAGAATATTTTCTTAATTTCGTGGAACATTTTCAGATACATATTTTGTCTTTGATTTTGTTAAACAAAGTAGTACCTATACCTGGTACATTTGTGATATCTTCAATTTGTTGATACGGTCTGCCTGAAATTATCTTTTGAGCTGTTGCTGCACCTACTCCATTTAGAGTTTCAAGTTGAGCAGTGGTAGCACTGTTGATATTTATGCATTGAGATGTGTCATTGTTTTCTTGGTTGTTGTTACTTTCTGAATTGTTGGATATGATTCCACTGTTTTCAATTGCAATTTTACTTTCTTCTACTGCAGGTAGGAATGATATTTCTTTGCATTCCATTTCTTCTTGGAATGGGAAGTATATTTTTTGATTGTTTACTACTTTTTGTGCTAGGTTTATTTTTCTAGATACATATTTGTATGCGATGTTGTTTGTGAATCCTCCTGCTTTGTTTACTGCATCAATTATGAGGGAGTTTACAGGTAAACAGTATACTCCTGGTTCTTTTAATGCACCAGATACATCTACATATATGCTACAGCTCTCTGAGGTGTCCCTTATGAGCTTCTTTTCTTCTTGTTGGTCTTCCATTACCTCTCCCTCTTTTATATTTGTTTCTATGATGATTTGGTCTTTGTTTTTTTCAAAGTTGAAGAATTTGTTTAGAAGATATTTTTCAAGAAGTATTCCACCTATGACAGAGAGAAGGATGGTTGGTATGATTATTTTCAGTTTTAGTTTTGTTAAGATATTCTCTTGCATGTATGAGAATATCTTACATTGTAATTATGAAATATTTCTTAACTCTGAACTATTTCTACTGATTGTATGATGACAGGATTTGTAGGTTTGTCATTGGAGTCTACGGATACTTTTTCAATTGCATCTACGATATCTTTTCCATTTTTCACTTTTCCAAAGAGTGTGTATTGTCCAGAGTTTAGAGCTTGTAGATTTCCTTCTTGAATTGTTCCTGTGACGATGAAGAATTGTGATCCGTTTGAGTTTGGTCCTGAGTTTGCCATACCTACAGAGTATTTTGTGTATTCTCGTTTGTTGTCTTCGTCTTGGAATGAGTATCCCGGTCCTCCCATTCCAGTACCAGTTGGGTCTCCTCCTTGTATGACAAATCCTCTTACTACTCTGTGGAAGATTACTCCATTGAAGAAGTTTTCTTTTGCCAGGAATATGAAGTTGTTTACTGCTATTGGTGTTTCTTTTTCTAGTAAGTCTATTTCTATGTCTCCCATGCTTGTCTTGATTATTGCTGTGTAGTTTACTCCGTCTTGGAGTACTTGTTGTGGTTGTGTGTATGTTTTTCTAGTGGTTGTTGTATTCATGTTCATATTTCCATTTTTTATTAAAATTATACCGATTCCTGCGACAACAAGAAGACCTAAGGAGAGAAGTAGTGGTTTTCCTGTTTCTTTTAATGAATCTTTTATTGCACTCATGATGGTATATAGTGTATACGGTTGGTGATTATTAGTCAATTGAAGATAATTTCAAGAGAAAGTACTACAATGTCCTTGAGTAATCTAAGACAATATCACCTACTCTTACATAGTTATCACCTAATGAGGATAGCTTCAAATTGAGTATACATGTTGTATTTGCACCAATACACTGGTTTAAGTCAGCACCAGATATTTGTGCTGTCTTCCATGTACCTGCAGTTTCAGAGACATTGTTTTCTGAGTTTGCATCAACAACTGACAGACTTTGTTCAAAGATGTGTGCATCTAATTTGTTGTTAGAAACATCTGTACTTTCTGTTGCATAGTGGATTGTGATTCCACCACTACCCCAGATATCAAAGTTTGAAGGTAATGTTATTCTTACTCTGATATCGTAATCATTTAGTGTTAATTCACTACTATTCCACTCATAGTAGTTCATGGAGTTAGATGATGAGCCTGTGTTGTCTGATGTCATGCTTCCTGTATTAGCAGAGCCATCTGCTGTTAGTACTGCTCCTGCATACTCTGCAGAGAGAACTATCTTTGAGAGCGCATCACCTACCTTTAACCATGTTACCCCTCCATCTTTACTGAATTCTATCTGGTTGGTTGCATTGTTAAATCTAATATTTCCGTTGTTTCCTAATGTTAATGTTCCACCATCTACAGATGCATTTCCACTCATTGTTACATTGCCAGTTCTGTTTACTACGAATACATCAGATCCATTTGTTTGTAATCTAATTAAATCTCCACCTGTCCCTGTCTTGTTTATCCATATGCTATTTGAAGATGATGTGTCTAATTGAGGCATTGTTGGTGCTAGTGCAAGATATTTACTATCACCAAAACTATTTACAATATCACCAGCTATATACATGTTACCATTGGCATCTATGTACATTGTTTCGTCTCCCGCATTATTTATACTTAGTAGTTTAGCTCTTCCTGTTAGTTTGTTTATGGTATTGAATTCAAAAGCAACAGCTCCGTCTACATTCACAACCGATGATGTGAAGCTTGTATCTTCTTTTTGACCAGAGAGTTTTAGGTATTGGTCTTGTCCACTGTAGTTGTATAGTCTGATGTTGTTTGCATCTTGGTACACTATTTGATATTTGTCGTTGTATTTCAATGTAATATCATTTAATTTTGGTTTAGATACTCCATCTGTATTTGTAAATATTACTCTGTACTGTATGTATTGGTTTGGAGAATTTTGTATCTTTGTACCTGTCTTACTTGAGAAGATTTTTTCTGCAGAGAGATTATCAATGTAGAAAGTTTGAGTTGCACTAACTATATTTGTAATTCTCAAACTTTTAATATCTTCTCTTTGATTTTTGGGAATATTTGAAATATCTATATATACCTTTTCCCATTGGTTTGCTTGATGTATTCGGACATTTCTTTCAACATTTCCAAGTGTAAGTTTTAGAGAATTACCTACTGTATCTGAGCGTATCCACATTGTAAGATAATCGTAGTTTGCGAGATTTTCTGTAATATTACTGGAAATATATTCACCATCCGCAGAAATTACCTTGGTTAATTTTGTAGAATCTAATTCATTTTCATCTTCAAAACCAACTACTTGCCTAGTTATATCACCGTCTGATATTTGAGAATACGGTACAGCTTTAAGAATAGCACCTGTAATTGCATTTATAGTTTCATAACCTCCTCCACCACTTTTTAGATACAAGATATTATTGTGTACAAATAATGGTTCAGATGCTGGTAAAACACTATTAAAATCAGTAACACTATTCGTTCCTATATCTATAGCTGCAAGACCATTTCTAGATTGTCCTCCTATGTTAGCAAAATTTCCATAAAGATAGAAAGTATCATTATGTAGGAGCATATTGGAAATACTATTATCTGGATTTAGATTGAAATTTGTAACAGAATTTGTACTTGTATCGATAGATGCTAGATAGTTTCTATTTTGACTTCCGATGTTTGTAAAATTCCCGCCAACATAAAGAATATTATTATGTACAAGCATATCGGAAATAGAATTATTTGGGTTTGGATTAAAACTTGTAACAACTTCTGTATCAGTATCTACGGATGCTAGATAGTTTCTATTTTGACTTCCGATGTTTGTAAAATTCCCGCCAACATACAATTCATTACCATTTATAGCTATGCTCGAAATAAGACCGTCTGCACTAAAATTCATATCTTTAACTTCCAAAGTTACCGTATTAACGGTCTTAACCTTATAACTACTATACATTCCATAATTACTCTTCGCATATATGATATCACCACTAAGAATAATATCAGCACCTCTACCACAAGTTGTAATATGATTTGCTATACCAGTAGTTAAATCTATGTGTGTTATATGGTCAGAACTCATACTATATCGACCAGAAACATACATATTAGAACCCTTCAAAACAATTGTATCTATACTAGGAATAAATTCACTAGTTATCTTGAAATCTGTAAGTAAACCTGTGGATAAATCAATAGCAGCAAGGTTAGTCCGAGATTCTCCATTTACAGTTGAAAAATCACCTCCAATATACAGTGTATTATTATCTTCTGAGACAAGAAAACCAGAAATATTCCCATCAGTTGTTATAGAAAGTCCCTGCCACTTTGTATGAATGTCCGAATCATTTATATTTCCCTTTTTCAAATTCTCCCAATCACTCCATTGTCCACTAACACTGTCCACACTCCTAGTCTGCACAGATATATTCCCATTACTTCCTAACTCTTCATTCCAAGAAATATTACCATAACTCTTAGCATTAGCAGTAGAAATAGGCGCTGAAGTATATATACCAGAACTACCAGAAGTAAGCTCAATATCTCCAGTATTAACAGTAACATTAGAAGAAGTACCACCATTCCAATCCGTACTAGCAGTATGTATAACCTTTGTACCAAACTCATCAATACTCTTCCACTCACCACCAGTACAATTCTGATCATGAGAACCACCAACACAAACAAAACCATCAGCAATCATAGAGTATGTATTTTGATTATGATCCAGATTCAAAAAATCATTATGTGGTGTCAAACCGTACACAACAAACCTCTCCTTCCTATCTAACAAATCAATCTTTTCATTCCCATTAAAGAAATAAAGATTTGTACCATTCCACCACAAATCACCATTAGTAGGAGCATCCAAATCAACACCATTAGAAGAAGCAAAATTCATCTGAGGAACAGTATTAGTATTAGCACCAAGAGAAAGAATCGCATTACCACCAGTAGAACGACCAAAAGTAGCATAACCATATTGGTTAATTAAAGAAAGGACATTACCCAAAGAATCCCTCCACTCCTGAAGATTACTGGCTGTACCATCACCAACAATATCCAACTTAGAATTAGGAGATGAAGTACC
>JBHAMS010000052.1:0-8910 GCA_041828405.1 Candidatus Dojkabacteria bacterium | reverse complement strand
TCTCCAAATATCATATATTTAGAAACTTAATGTGATGTTGGATACTCCAATATTCGGAGAATAATGAATCCTTCCACCACTGCTTGTATATATTGGATTAACAAGTAATCACAAATACAAGCTATTTTAAAGAACTGCCTCTATAAAAGAGACATAAAAAAGATAAGAAATATCTCTCTGATGAATCTTCTATAAATGAAATTATTTTTGAAAGAGCAGGTTATTTATTTTTAATGTACTACATTATACCATTTTGGTACCCATAAGTCAATACTATGGGTATTTTGGCAAGGGAGGTAACCTCCCCTACCACACCCATTCATTAATCTGCTTTGCTATTTAAGAACTTTGAAACAGCGATAAATCCTAAACCTGCAGTATACATAATTACAGCTACTACAACTAACATTGCAGCATCTGCAAGACCTGTATCCTCAGGTACATATGGACCGTATGGAGAAAATCCATCAGCCAATACAGGAGATACCGAGATATTCAATATTCCAAAAGCAAGTGCAATTAATGAAAAGATTTTGTTAATCTTTTTCATATGTTTTTTAATGAACAGTTTAATTACGAGAACATTATACCCTATAGTTTGAAAATATGCAAGTATATATGCAACCCTCTCCTCCTACAACCACCCTATCCTATGACAACATACCCTTTATTTAACTCTCTTCAAATACCTGAAGACTCTTACAGGAGAGTTGTACATTCTACATGTGTACAGGATTAAATCAGCATCATAATCTGTAACCTGTGAATTATCCTCTGACTTGTAAACCTCATACTCGTAGCTTCGTTGCTCCCATATAATCTGGACTCTATCCCCATTCTTCAGCTTAGGGAGATTGTAAAAGGAACTCTTATATCTAAACTCTGAACTCCAATACACATATCCAAATCTGTGTGCAGCAATTATTATTGGAAGATTATTTTTATCAGGGCTACCATAATTAGGTACAATCCATATCCCCTTCTCAAGCCCATTCCTTGCATTCATATCTTGCACAATAACTGAATCAACACCTATGGCAGATATTCTTACAATATTTTCTTTCGGAAGACTCTCATCAAGAGGAGGCAGATTAGAATTACGATTCTCAGCACTCTCCACCCTACTCTCTTTAACATCATCTTCATTCAAATTCTTAACTTGAGTTTCAATAGTTGCAAATTCTATATCTGTAGCATTCACATCTATGGAGTACCAAATTTGTGGATAGAAAGTAATGGAAAGAATAACAAATCCAACAAACAGGAGTAATATCCCAATAGTTAGATATATCTTTGAAAGTGTTTTGAAAATCTTTGCTCTATTCATCATATGAAATCAATATACTGTTTTAATGAAAATATTTCAATTTTTGCTTTTCAAAAAATTCTCCAATATTTGCCCACTCTCCACCATCTGCCTTGCATTCTCAATTCCGATATATCTGTAATGCCAACTTTCATATGCATATCCTGTTACCATTTCATATCCCTTTGGGAAACTTATGACAAATCCGTATTTCCATGCATTCTCACTTAACCATTTACTTGCATTGGTATTGGTGAATATTCCGCTAAGCCCATCATTTATCTCTGCTGAGCTAAAATCTATGGCTGTTCCTAACTGGTGCTGACTGTGTCCTGCTCTTGCTGAAATTGTATCGGCATCATCTGTACTACCATTATTGTATTTCACCCAGTAATTGTATGTTGTCACTTGTGTTGAATATGATCTGTATGCTGAAACGATACTCAAATCTATGCCTTCTGCTTTTGCCTCTCTGACAAGATTTGCTAAGTCTTGTATGAGTACCGCTCTTAATTTATAGCTCTCGCCCTTTCTAATCCCACTGTTGCTTGCAGGTACAAGATCTTTTGGCTCGTAGCTCTCAGGAAGCTTGTACTCTTTATTCACCAAAACAAGTAAATCATCTCCATCTCTTTTGACTAGTTTAATGTTGTCAGGATATCTCCACCAACCTCCCCACCCATTCTTACTAATATATGTAGTCGTTGTATTTATACTTCTCTGTGGATTGGTTGTTTCAGCACTAAGTACAATATTTTGTTGTGTGCCTGTCTTAAATGATATGTTGTAATCAAAACCATTCTGTACATGTGGTATAACCTGTGGTGTGACAGCAAGGGTAATCGTCAACAAACCCTCAAACCAATTTTTCAAGCTAGGAATCATGCCCAATTCTATCCTATTTTGGATTGGAGTTTAAGGGTTTCTCTTCAGGCCTCGCCTAGGCCTTGCCTCTGTACAGAAAATTTTCATCTTTTGCTATACCTAAGAAAGATGGCTGTACCAAGAGAAAAGCTTTGGGTTTTTGGGAGGCCTTGCCTAGGCCACACCTTCGTTCAGAAAATTTTCATTTTTTTTTTGTGGTAAAATAACTGGTATATGGCTGAAATTGAGTGTGAACAAGTTGAGGATTTTGGGGAATTGTTGGACTCATATGTTGAGAGTGATCCACAAGATGCTTTGGTCTTAGATGAGCCTTTGAGTCTTGAAGATTTGGCGAAGCATTCTAAGTTTGAGTATTCTCCTGAGGGTTTGAAGTTGTGTCCTGATGGTTTGGCTAATTCAATGATACAGATGCATTCTGAGGAGAGAGCTTTTGCAGAGTGTCTGGTAAAAAAAGGTTTGATGGTATACAGAGAGCCACATATTAAAGATTGTGATTCTGTTGCTGATTTCTATGTTTACAATCCTGAAAGTCATGTTGGTACTGTTGTTGAGATTACAATGTGTGAGAGGAAAGCCCTCACTCCACGCAAGAAAAAGCAGATTGCTAATTTGAGTAGGTCTTGTGATTTCTACGGTTTGAGACTTATGGTCTTGTATCGTGAGAATATTCGTAATGTCCTCAAGCATTTGCGTTCGCAGAAAAGTTCTCAAGATGCGATTGCCTAAAGCATAACTTCTATTTTTATAGTATCTCTTATACAAGATTCTTTTACCATTATCTAGGTGATGAAGTATATTTCCAAATCGGTAAAATCAGGTATATATAAATTTAGTTGGATATCATTATGAAATTATCAAAATCTGATCTATTAGTAATATCAAGTATTTTCAATGCAAATCTTGCTATGTATGACAAAAGGTTTCGCAAGATGGAGAAAATATTAAGTAAGCTTTCCAAAGAGAAAAGTGTTAAGTGTGATGAGATGACATATGATGAGCTTGCTAAGAACATTGTCAAACTGACGGGTGATGAGTTCTATACTAGAGATTTTAATATTGTTAGAACACCTTGATTAAAGTAATGCTACTGTAGAAACCTTATCTGCACTATCAATATTCATTATCTTCACTCCAGATGTTTGTCTACCCTGTGTTGGAATACTCTTTATCTCCGATCTTATGACCTTTGATTTCTCTGAGATGACGACTAACTCTGAATCTGTAGCTCTCAATATTCTTGCAGATGCAATCCTTCCAGTCTTCTCTGTAACCCTGAATGTAAATATTCCTGTCCCACCTCTCTTTTGAGTTGCATACTCTTTTAGCAATGACATCTTCCCAAATCCTCTCTCTGACAATGTCAAAAGCTTCTGATCATCACTTTCTACAACAGCCATTCCAACAACCGCATCATCACTATTCTTAAATTTAATCCCTGTAACACCTCTTGTACTTCTACCCATCGGTCTCACATCAGTCTCCTTGAACCTTACAGATTTCCCATCTTTAGTTATGAGAATAACCTCATCGTTACCCGTTGTAGCCTTAACCCAAATCAACTGATCTTCAGTCTCAAGCTTTATCGCTGTTAAACCATTTGCCCTTATCTTTGCAAACTCTGATAAATCTGTCTTCTTAACAATACCCTTCTGCGTTGCCATCATGAAATATTTGTATATCTTACTCTCAGCCTTCTGCCCATCCTCCTCATCAGCATTCCTCTGCTCTGAAACTTTACCTTTCGCATCTCTTGTCAAAACAGATGTCACCATCTCATCAGGCTCAAGCTGTATCAAATTCACTAATGGCAAACCCTTCGCAGTCCTACTCAAATCAGGAATTTCAAATATTCTCAAATTGAAGACCTTACCTTTATTTGTGAAAAGCAAAAGCTCATCCAAAGTATTGCAAATGAAGGCATGCTCTATGAAATCGCCCTCTTTAGTCTCTCCGCCTGAAACACCCTTCCCTCCCCTATTCTGTGCCTTATATGTATTTGGTGGAAGCCTCTTAATATATCCAGAATTTGTAATTGTAACCAAAGTATCCTCTGATGCTACCATATCCTCCTCTGCAATATCATTTATCTTCCCCTTTATGACCTTCGTTCTTCTCTCATCACCATATTTCTCCTTAATCTCCTGTAAATCATTATTCACAACCTCCAATATCTTCCCTTCATCCCCCAAAATCTCGTTGTACTCCTTAATTTTCTCCTGCAACTCCTTATATTCATTCTGAAGTTTCATTCTTTCAAGTGCTGCCAATCTTCTCAACTGCATATCAAGAATTGCTTGTGCCTGAACTTCCGTAAAATCAAACTTATCCATCAAGTTTGTCTTCGCAGTCTCTTGAGTCTTTGATTGTCTAATTGTTGCAATCACCTCGTCAAGCATATCCAAAGCTTTCAAAAGCCCTTCTAAAATATGGGCTCTATATCTTGCTTCCGCCAAATCAAACTCAAATCTCCTTATTGTTACAGTCAATCTAAATGAAAGGAACAGCTCTAAAATCTTTTTAACAGGTAATGTCTTAGGCTCATTCTCCACCAGTGCAATCATGTTTGCATTAAACACTTTCTGCATCTCTGTATACTTGTAAAGCTTGTTCAACACTGCTTTTGGCTGAGCATCTTTTTTAAGAGGAATAATGACTTTCATTCCCTCAATGTTTGAAGCATCTATGATATCTGCAATACCCTTAATCTTCTTCTCCTTCACCAAATCTGCAATCTTCTCGTTCATATGTGCTTTATTCACCTGATATGGTATCTCTGTAATGACAATCTCATATCTACCTTTACTTCCCTCAACAATTGATGCTTTTGCTCTCTGAATAACTCTTCCTCTACCTGTTGCATACACATTCAATATCTCTTGCTGGTCATATACTATTCCTCCTGTAGGGAAATCTGGTGCAGGCATAATCTCAATCAAATCATTTGGAGTTATCTCTGACTTGAACTCTGGATAGAGGACATTACCTTCTGCCTTAATACTCTCTTTTAACTCCTCTATTTTTTTCTCATATTCCAAATCTTTTGTATCCACATAATTTTCCAAATAGTCTGCGGGCTTGGAATTTAACAATTGTGGAATTCTTTCCTTCGACTCTCTTTCTTTTCGCAATTCATTGTAAACGGCTTTTCCTTTCCACTCATTCCCCATCTCAATCATTCTCTGTAATGCATTTATTAACTCTGTTAAGTTGAATGGAGGAATTTTGGTTGCCATACCTACAGCAATACCATCGCTCCCGTTCGCCAATACATTAGGGAATGTTGCAGGGAGAATTGTTGGCTCTAATCTTGTGCCGTCATAGTTAGGTATGAATGTTACTGTTCCTTTATTCAAATCTTTAAGCAATTCAGGTGTAATCTTACCCATTCTTGCCTCTGTGTATCTCATTGCGGCAGCAGAATCACCATCTATTGATCCAAAGTTACCCTGCCCATCTACCAATGGATATCTTGTTGCGAAATCCTGTGCCATTTTTACAAGAGTTGGGTAAACAACAGATTCACCGTGTGGATGGTAGTTTCCTGATGTATCACCAGCAATTTTTGCACATTTTCTGTAATGGGCATTTGGAAGCAAGCCCAAATCATTCATTGCTACTAAGACTCTTCTTTGTGAAGGCTTCAAACCGTCCTTAACTTCTGGAAGTGCTCTAGCGACAATTACGGACATAGAGTAGTCCAAATAGTTGGATTTCATCTCGTCAACAATTGAGCGGTATGTAACCTCACCCGGTTTGAAAGTTACCTCTACTTCAAGATCGTCTATATTTTCTTGTGTTGTCTTTATATCTTCGTCCATATATTTAATATTTTTTAGTAGCAATCATATTAAATGTCTAAATTCGCCCTATTGGCATACATCTGTATAAATCTTCTTCGTGGTGGAACTTCGTTACCCATTAACATCTCAAATGTTTTCTCTGCTTCCTCAGCATCCTCTATATGTACCTGTTTTAGCACTCTTGACTCAGGACTCATTGTCGTCTCTCTTAACTGGTCAGGATTCATCTCTCCTAAACCTTTGAATCTATTCTCAACAGGGACTTTTCCTTCGGCTCTAGCTTTCTTAACAAAAGCAATCTTCTCCTCATCATTGATGAAGTAATATTTCTTCTTGCCAATCTCAACTTTGTGCAATGGTGGTTGAGCAACATATACATACCCCTTCTCAATCAATGGTCTGAAGAATCTAAACAGCAAAGTCAAAACAAGCGTTGTAATATGCAAACCATCAACATCAGCATCGCTCATGATGATAATCTTGTGGTAACGAAGCTTAGAAATATCTAAAGTATCACCAATACCCACACCAAGAGCGGTAGTAATATCATTAAATTCATTATTTGAAAGCACCCTATCAACCCTATACTTGTTAGTATTCATAATCTTACCTCTCAATGGAAGAATTGCCTGAATATGCCTGTCCCTACCCTGCTTTGCAGAACCACCTGCTGAATCTCCCTCTACAATGAAAAGCTCGCTCTCTGAAGGATCTTTACTTGTACAATCCGCAAGTTTTCCCGGTAAAGTTGTTGATTCAAGAGCACTCTTTCTAATGACAGCATCCCTAGCTGCCTTCGCCGCCGCCTTCGCTTTATTCGCTAAAACAGCCTTTCCTATGATGCTCTTCGCATCCTGTGGGTTCTCATCAAAATATGTTGTTAGCTCATCTCTAACCAATTTAGAAACAATACTCTTAACTTCTGGATTGTTCAGCTTAATCTTTGTCTGCCCTTCAAATTGTGGATCTGGAACTTTAACAGAAACTATCGCAGTCAAACCCTCTCTTACATCATCTCCATTAAGTGTGCCATTAACGCCTTTCAAAAGCTCAGCTTTCTGTGCATATGTGTTTATGGCACTAGTAATTGCTGTCCTAAAACCTGCCAAATGAGTACCACCCTCAGGATTTATGATGTTATTCGTATAGCATCTAACATCTTCATCCATCTCGTCGGTATACTGCAATGCTACCTCAACCATCACATCACCATCTTGCTGATTCATATAGAAAGGCTCGGAACCAATAACCTTGCTATCAATATTCAAAAATTGCACATACGACTTAATTCCATCTTCAAAATACAAATCATACCTATCATCTCTACCCTCCATCATATTCACAACAGAAATTCTCAAACCAGCCGTCAAATATGCATGCTGTCTACACTTCTTAACAATTGTTTGAAAATCAAACTCCGTCGTTGAAAAAATCTCTTTATCTGGAAGAAAAGTATGCTCTGTACCTGTACCCTTCGCATCTCCAATCCTTGTAACATCCATCGTAGGAACACCCTTCTCATACTTCTGTTGGAAAACTCCTTCCTCTCTATGGACAGTTGTAATCATCCACTCAGACAGTGCATTCGTACACTTCATACCAACCCCATGCAAACCACCAGAAACCTTGTACGCACCCTGATCAAACTTCCCTCCAGCATGAAGATTTGTCATAACTGTTTCCAAAGTTGAAACCTTTGTCTCTGGATGGATAGCGACAGGAATACCTCTACCATTATCTCTCACTGTAAGAGAACCATCACCATTCAAAATTACCCAAATATGTGTACAAAAACCAGCTATAGCTTCATCTACTGAGTTATCAAGAATTTCTGTAAAAATATGATGGAGACCGTGAACATCAGTAGAACCAATGTACATAGCTGGCCTCTTCCTGACAGCCTCTAGTCCCTTCAAAACTTGAATATTCGATGCTCCGTAATCTTCTGAATTTTTAGACATAATTGCAATATTCTAGTAAATTATCTGTCCACTACTACATCTACCATTTTACCATTTTTACAACCAAAAGTTAACCCTGCAACTGCACAATAATGCTTTCTAAGACAAGCTTTCTATTACAGTTTGCCATAACTTTCTCTCTACCATCTGCGATAATCTTCAACCTACCCAACATATCACGAGCCCTCCCTATATTACCATTTTTTATTTCGATTTCAAGTTTCACTTTCAAACCCTCCTCCACCCTATTGAGAAAATCAACAGAACTCTCCTTGCTCTCAGAAAATTCGTTTGCAAGCTCAAAGTTCTCCGCCAAATCTCTCTCCTCCAAATTGAAAATCTCTGTCTGCTCTGCTCTCTGAGAACTATCAGCGTAAAGAACTCTTGCCCTTGACCTAATCGTGCTAAGCAAATTCCTCTCATTATTCACAAGCAAAACATATACCGAAGTATCAGCACTCTCCTCCAATGTTTTCAACAAAGCATTCTGCGACTGCGAAGTCAATTTCTCCGAGTTAAAAATAATGCCAACCTGCACCTTCTCCTGAAAAGGCTTAAACTGCATCTCCTTTTGAAAATCCTTTACCTCCTCAATCCCTATGCTATCCTTCTTCCCCTGCTCCAAAATATGAATATCTGGATTACCATCAATTTCACTCAAATTAAACTCCCTACTAAATAATTTTGAAATGAGAGAGCCTAATCTATCAAGGCTATTAGCCTCTTCATTATCAAATTTCCCAACCAAAATATATGTCATACGCCCATTATACCACCTCGCTCTGGGAGGCCTCGCCTAGGCCTTGCCTTCGTTCAGAAAAAATTCATCTTTTGCCACACCCCCAAAAGACCGCCGTACCAAGGGAAAGGCTTTGGGTTTTGGGGAGGCCTTGCCTAGGCTATACCTTCGTTCAGAAAGTTTTCATCTTTTGTCTTTGGGAAAAGGTCGGTGTAGTGG
>JBHAMS010000051.1:0-7098 GCA_041828405.1 Candidatus Dojkabacteria bacterium | reverse complement strand
GATAAATGAAAGCAGCAAAAGTTGTGGACTATGACAAAATAGTCAGTTGTAAAGAGAAAAGGGAGTTGGATAAGAAGGATACATATGAAGAAATCATATCCCAATTGAAGGAGGATGAAATCCTCGTTGCACTCTACTATTTTAAAGATAGTACAAATATTGCAATGGCTCTGAATCCGGATAGCAAGGAGGTATTTGATCTGATGATCCAGATTGATAAAAAGAATCCTGGAAAGTTCATCGCTCAACTCTTGCATCTTTATGCAATCCCTGAGAAAGACATTGATTTCTAAAACACCTGTATGAATACTCCTGAGAGTTGTATGTGTACTTAACACAATCAAAAATACAATTCTCAGGAAAATTTCCACAAAAATTCAAACAACTCATAGTAAATGTGATATAATAGAAATGGGGTTCATTACAACAAAAGACAAGGAGATTACAGAATATGCGTAACAGAAAAGTGTTAAATGTTGATTCTCTTTCTCGTAAAACAAAAAAAAGAGAAATAAAATATGAGAAAGACTTCAGTAGCATTTTAAGGCAACTGAAATATGAAGAACTTCCTGTTGCAATCTGCAATTTGAGGGGTACAACCCTAGGAATTATTCTAACAGAAGACATTTTCAATATGTTGAATGAACTGGAAGAAATATTCCTTGGATGCTTAGACCCTATCTCCATTTTCTCAATATTTGCAATACCCAAAAAAGGTATAAGTAAATATTACAAAGAGGCTGAAATTTCTTGGTTTCCAAACATTATGTATTATTCAGAAGATTTCTAGGACTTGCTATCTCACCCCACAATCTGAGAATTGTATGCATAATAGATGCACAACCCCAATACAATTCTCAGAGAAGTTTTTCAAAAAGCTGTTTGCCTAAAATCACCAAGTATTGATATACTTTCACTATCTTAAATTAAACAGTTTACTCAATGACAAAATATGTATACTTCTTCTCCAAAGAGAGAACAGAACTTCCCAAAGCCAAAAATCTAAAATATGTATTAGGTGGAAAGGGTGCAGCACTTGCAGAAATGACCAAAATTGGAATACCTGTACCAGCAGGTTTTGTTGTTTCAATTGATGCATGTAACTACTTCTACGAGAACGATCAAAAATATCCAGATGGATTGATGGACGAGATTAAAGAGAATTTGAAGGAATTAGAGAAAAATACTGGTAAAGGATTTGGAGACAAGAAGAATCCATTGTTAGTATCAGTAAGATCAGGAGCAGCTGTATCAATGCCTGGTATGATGGATACTGTTTTAAATCTTGGTCTAAATGAAGATACATTGAATGGTTTAATTGAGAAAACTGGTGACGAGAGATTTGCATGGGATTCGTACAGAAGGTTCATACAGATGTATGGTAATGTTGTAATGGGTGTAGAACATAGTAAATTTGAGAAAGTACTAGATGAGGTTAAGGAGGAGAAGGGTGTAAAGAATGATATTGATTTGACAGTAGAAGATCTGAAAAAGGTTGTAGAAGGATACAAAGAATTGTACAAGAAAGAGATAAAAAAAGAGTTTCCATCTGATCCAATGGAGCAGTTAAAGGGAGGTATTGATGCTGTATTTAGATCATGGAATAACCCTAGAGCAATCTCTTACAGAAGAATTAACAAAATCTCTGCAGATATAACTGGTACAGCAGTAAATATTCAATCAATGGTATTTGGTAATTTAGGTGATAATTCAGGTACAGGTGTGGCATTTACAAGAAACCCGTCAACTGGAGAGAAGAAATATTACGGTGAATATCTGATGAAAGCACAAGGTGAAGATGTCGTAGCTGGTATTAGGACACCAATGCACCTTGATGAGATGAAGAGGAATCTACCAGATACATACAAAGAATTAACAGATATCTTTGATACACTAGAGGAACACTACAGAGATATGATGGATATTGAGTTTACAATTGAGAACGGTAAGCTGTATATCCTCCAATCAAGAGCAGGTAAAAGAACAGGAGCTTCCGCAGTTAAGATTGCAGTAGACATGGTAGGAGAGAAGATGATAACACAGGAGGAGGCTGTCTTGAGAGTAGACCCATTGGCACTTGATCAATTGCTTCATCCAATGATTGATGCGGAAGCTGAGAAGGTTGAAATAGCGAAAGGTCTTCCTGCTTCTCCAGGTGCGGGAAGTGGACAAATTGTCTTCACAGCAGAAGATGCTACAGAGTGGGCAAGTGATGGCAAGAAAGTTGTCCTTGTAAGATTAGAAACATCTCCTGAGGATATTGAGGGAATGAATGTAGCACAGGGTATCTTAACTGGTAGAGGGGGTATGACAAGTCATGCAGCTGTAGTTGCAAGGGGTATGGGTAGGTGTTGTGTTGCTGGTTGTAGTGATGTTGAAATTAACGAGGAGGTTAAGATTGTTAAACTTTCCAATGGAGATATCTTAAAAGAGGGAGATTGGATTACTCTTGATGGTAGTAATGGAGCAGTATATATAGGTGAAGTGCAGACAGTTGAGCCAGAGATATCTGGAGACTTTGCGAAATTGATGTCATGGGCAGACAAGTTTAGGAAGTTAAAGATTAGAACAAATGCAGATACACCAAAAGATGCAAGAACAGCTAGAGAGTTTGGAGCAGAGGGTATCGGTCTTGTCAGGACAGAGCATATGTTCTTTAAGGAAGAGAGAATATCTGCTGTTAGACAGATGATTTTAGCAGATACAAAGGAGCAGAGGGTAAAGGCATTGGAGAAGATTGAAAAGATGCAACAAGATGATTTTGAGAATATTTTCAGAGAGATGGAAGATCTACCTGTTACAGTTAGATTACTTGACCCTCCTCTACATGAATTTTTACCACATGAGGAGCATGAGTTAAGGGAGATCGCAGTAGAGATGGGAGTAGATTACGAAGATCTTTACAAAAAGAGAGAATCTCTTTCAGAATTCAACCCTATGCTTGGTTTTAGAGGTTGTAGATTAGGTATGGTATATCCTGAAATTTCTGAAATGCAGGTTAGAGCAATCATCAATGCAGGTATAGTTGTAACTAAAGAGGGTAAGAAAGTTTTACCAGAGATTGAAGTACCATTTGTTAATCATCCAAAGGAGATGGAGTTCCTCAGTGAGGTCATTAGAAATACTGCAGATGAATGTATTAAGAAGGCAGGTGTAGAGGTTAAATACAAGGTTGGAGCAATGTTGGAGCTTCCAAGAGCATGTGTTGTAGCAGACCAGCTTGCAGAGTATGCTGAATTCTTCTCATTTGGTACAAATGACTTAACTCAAACAACTTTTGGTTATTCAAGAGATGATGCAGGAAAGTTCATTGTTAAATATTTAGAAAATGGAATATTGACAGAAGATCCATTCCAGACTATAGATAGAGTTGGTGTAGGAGAGTTGATGAAAGAGGCTTCAGAGAAAGCACACAAGACAAGAAAGAGTGTAGAGATAGGTATTTGTGGTGAGCATGGTGGAGATCCTAAGTCAGTTGAATTCTGTCATATGATTGGTCTTGATTTGGTTAGCTGTTCTCCATACAGAGTACCAATAGCTAGACTTGCAGCAGCACAGGCAGCTATTAGGAACAAATAGTTAAGGTAGTACAAATGTTAAAGTGCAATTGATGCAACTTCAAAGTGCAAAAATTGCACTTTAGAAGAACAGGCCATATTAAATATAATTCAAAAAAATCCAGGTATTAAACAAAAGGAAATTGCACTTAAGATTGACAAATCCGTTAGAACGGTTAAAACATATATGTCAGCAATGCAGGATGTACGGGACACATACATTTCGCAGTTGTGCAAATGCTTTGGTGGTAAGGATTATTGAGGAATACCACCCTAAATACACACAAAACCGAGTTTGCATAGGAGATTCTCATAATAAGACAAAGGATGATCTAAGGTTTAACACTTTGGATTTGTTTGTTGGAATCAAAAAATGGAAAAAGAAATGGAGTTTGGATTATTTTGTAAGATAACATTAACATAGTAAATAAAGGATTAATCAGTATGAATGGTATTACTAAATTTCGTGTAAGAAAAAGGACTCTTCTTGAAATAGCTGGTATAGTATGGATAATTGCTGGTATAAATGTTTCAAGAATGGGAATTTTGGGATATTTATCAACTAACAACATATCTATTACCAATATATTTCTGTCAATTGTAGTATTTGGCATATTTGGAACTCTTTTTTACAAAATGAGCTTAAAACATTTAAAACGTATCAAATTATATGAGGAAGATACAAGATATTTTTGGGACTTCTTTGACTTAAAAGCTTACATAGTCATGATATTCATGATGAGTGGGAGTATATTATTAAGATCGTTAGGATTGGTTTCCTTAAATTTCATAGCAGTATTCTATACTGGATTAGGACTTGCATTGATTATGGCAGGATCTATTTTTGAATATATGTACTGTAAGTATCAAGAAACAAAAAAATAACTTAGAAAATACATTATTGAAACCACTAGCTAAATGCTGGTGCTTTTTCAATTTCAACACATCTTCTAATTTACGCATAAATACTTGATATACCACACAATCTTAATATATAATGAGTTCCAAATCCAAAATCCAATTGAAAGGAGCATTATCATGGACAGAGACAATAGGATTGAAAAGAGACCGAAGGGAAGGAGGAATGAAAAGAAAAAGGAGAATCCAAATTGGATGCCAAGGAAACCTCTTAAGGTCAAAGAAAAAGATCTCCAAGAGGGAGATGAGTCCGGTGGCTAAAAGTCAAACCAAGAAAAAGGGAAAAACACGACAGAAGCCAACGAGCAAAACCAACGGGAAGTGTAGACACTAACCAATAAGCTTCCCTACATAATAAAGGGTATATTTAGATTTCATTCATACAAATATACCCTTTAGCTATATTCCAAAACCAAACTATTCCACTAATAAAAAAAATAATGTATAAATAAGTATTAAAATTATCTGTATATTCAAATATGGACAATTCTCCAAAAGAAACAAATAACTTGAGTAAGTGGTTAATCCCATTAAATATCTGTATGGGAATAGCTGTACTAGGACTATGTGGATACATCGCTCACTCAAAAGGATACTTGGACTCACTCATAAATATAAATACAAAAAAAGATAAAACTGTTGTAGAGGAGAAAAAAGAAACAGAAAAGGAACAAAAGAAAGAAGAAGATGATGATGAATATACAACATACAACGGAACAAAGATAAGTACAAAACTTCCAAAAGGTTGGGAAATAAAAGAGTATTTTGATGGAGATGGTGGAGCCGCATCATCAGTACCACTTAAAGGATTTACAGCAATGAAACTTTTCAAAGATAACAAAGAAATACTCTCATTCCGAGCATTGTATGGAATTGGTTTTAATGGTTGTCCTAAGTTAGCACACTTCCCAGATAGCAATCCGACTTACGAGAATGAAAAGAAAGAAATGAGCAAGGATATTGAGCCAACAGTACTTACAAATTACTCCGCTTCCGAATACATGGAATTTAATCTACTTGGAAAAAGAATGAGATTAACAAAAGATAACAAGATTGTGCATGATACAATCTCTGGAGAGGTACACTTTGAGCCTCAGTGTGAAGAAGCATTCATTCCTTTACAAGGTTTGAACTACAAAGCACAAGATGACAATTACGAGTATGAGGTATTTGAGTACTCTTTCAAAACAACACTGTCAGATACAGAGAGAACAGAATTGGTATCGGTCTTAGGAAGTATTACAAAAAAGTAGTAAGAAATTCTAAACTCTACTCCTTGCTATTCTCTTAGCAAGAGATGGAAACAGTCTGTAAAGGAAGGAGTAGACCTTAACGGTATTAGGAACCATAATCATCTGCTTTTTGGTAAAGATACTGCTGTACAAAGCATCAACAAC
This sequence comes from Candidatus Dojkabacteria bacterium, assembly GCA_041828405.1. GTDB lineage: Bacteria > Patescibacteriota > Dojkabacteria > SC72 > SC72 > UBA5232. Next base: position 1,226 of record JBHAMS010000051.1, on the reverse strand, counting down.
CTCATCAACTGTAATAGCACCACCATCATCTAACTCTTTCTCATTCATCTGAGCTTTACCATCTCCAAAAAATTCCGTTTTCACAAAACCAGGATGCAAACTACTAACAAGAACACCAAAAGGCTCAAGCTCCATCCTAATACTCTCTGTAAAACCTGTAACAGCCCACTTCGTACCAACATATGTAGACCACTTAGGCACAGCAACCAAACCAGCCAAAGAAGAAGTAAGAATCAAATGCCCAAACCCTTGCTCCTTCAAAATAACAGAAGCATACTTAGCAACCAGAAACATACCTTTAACATTCACATCAACCATACTACAAATATTCTCATCACTCTGATCAAAAATATTCGCAATATGTCCTAACCCCGCATTATCAAAAACCAAATCCAAACATCTACCATCAGCCTTAATACTCTCAAACAAACTTTTAACCTCACCCGCATTAGAAACATCAGTAGGGATAACAGTAGCAGTAGAACCAAGACTCTCAACCTCCTTCTTTACCTCCTCCAACTTACCAACACTCCTAGCAGCCAAATACACATGACAACCATCTCCAGCACACTTCAAAGCAAAAGCCTTACCAATACCTGTAGAAGCACCTGTAATCAAAATATTCTTTCCTTTCAATTTCATACAAACACTCTTCTAAAATCAATATCCTCAGCATGAGCTTTGAGACCAATTTTGCCCAAATCTTTCTCAAACCTTCTAGCATAATCCCTGTATTTAAGGACACTCTTTCTTCTCTTAGAAACAGAATCTTTAGTAGTAAACCCAGGCCCATTTATACACCCTCCCTTACAATTCAAAATATCCAAAAATTTGTAATGCTTGTAAACACCATTCTCAAACCTATCTAAAATAGGTATCAACTCATTCAATCCCTCCTTAATTAAAATCTCTCTCTTCTTAAACAATTTAGAGTAGCTTAAAGTACCAGAAAGACCCCCAGATATTGGATATATCTTAGTATAATCATTGTAAAATTTATCAAACGAAATACAATACTTCCCATCCTCAACCTTTTTAGGAATATTTCTTTCTTCAAAAATTTTGTTAAGCTCAGCAAATGTCAAAACTTCATCAACAGTACCAATCTCTTTAGCCTCTATCTTCTTTGTAAAACATGGACCAACAAAAACTACCTTGTGATTAGGATAGAATTTTTTACAAATCAAAGCCATACAACCAACAGGGGAGTGTACAGGAACAAGATT
>JBHAMS010000050.1:0-14009 GCA_041828405.1 Candidatus Dojkabacteria bacterium | reverse complement strand
CTTGGTGGGAGTAAGGATGAGAAGGATGTTCAGGAGATATCGTCAATGGAGAAGGGTGATGTTTTGGAGAAGATTGATTTTGTTAATGAGCAGAAGTTTACACAGCCCCCTGCAAGGTATACAGAGGCTTCTTTGATTAAAAAGCTTGAGGAGTTGGGAATTGGTAGACCATCTACATATGCCACAATTATATCTACCATTCTTGCAAGAAGTTATGTTGACAAAGATGGGAAGGCTTTGTTCCCAACTGATGTCGGGCATGTCGTTACAAATTTCTTAAGAGGTAATTTTGAGAGGTTGGTTGATTACAAGTATACTGCTAAGGTTGAAGATGAGCTTGATGGTATTGCTTTAGGTAAGAAGGAGTTTTTTCCAGTTATTGATAACGAGTATAGACCGATGATTGAAGGTATTGATAAGGCACAGAAGGTTGTGAAGAAGGAGGATGTAGTTATTCTTGGAGACTCTGAAGAGAAATGTCCTGAGTGTGGTAGTAAGATGGTTGTTAGGGTTGGTAGGTATGGTAAATTCCTTAGTTGCTCAAGATTTCCTGATTGTAAAGGTATGAAGGATATTTCAGGTAATGTTGAGTCAGTTGATTTTGAGAAGTATGCTCACCCAACGGAGTGTCCATTGTGTAAGTCTAATCTTGTTTTGAAGAGTGGTAAGTATGGTAAATTTTGGGCTTGTGAAAAGTATCCTGAGTGTAAAGGAATTGTGCCTTTGTTGTTGAATGAGAAATGTCCTGATTGTGGTCATCATTTGGTTGAGAGGAGGAGTAAATGGGGAAGAAAGTTTGTTGGTTGTAGTAATTATCCTGAGTGTAAGTATATTAAGAAGGAAAGAAAAGGGAAAAAAGATGAAGGCGATTCTTTAGAGAGTTAATATATTTTTCATTTTTGATTGGTAGTATTTATGTATGCTACCTAGAGAAAAATTTCTTAAAAGAGGAGTTGATAATTTGTCGGATATGGAGTTGATTGCCATCTTGGTTGGAAGAGGTATTAAGGGCTATGATTTTTTGAAGGTTTCAAGGAGTTTAGTTTCAACAATACGAAGACAGCTTGAGGGTAATGATGGTATTACTGTGGAGGGTATTTCTACTGTTTGTGGTGTAGGTGTTGTGACTGCTATGAGGATCGTGGCTGGTATTGAGTTGGGTAGGCGCCTGTATGATCTGCATGATGAGAAGCATTGTTTTGTTAGAAATTCTGAAGATGCATTTGTTGTTCTAAAGGATATTGGGAAGAAAAAGCAGGAGCATATTGTTTGCCTTTTTCTTAATTCTCGTTTTGAACTTATCAAAAGAAAAACTATATGTATTGGTAGTCTTGATGGTGTGTCTATACTGCCGAGGGATATCATTATTCCAGCTTTGGAATTTAATGCGAGTAGTGTAGTTATGGCACATAATCATCCGTCTGGAGATCCAACTCCTAGTAGAGAGGATGTTTTGATAACCAAGAGGATATCTCAAGGCTTGGAGCTTGTTGGACTAAATTTCTTAGATCATGTCATCGTCACCCAAAAAGGTTGGAGTAGGGTCAATATTGATGATTAGTTGTTTTCGTTCTTTCTAGGAGCAAAACCAATGATTGCAATAATTATTGCAATTAAGGTTATCGATCCTGCAAGTACATATAGTCTGTTTTTGGCAAGAAAACTGGTAATCTTCGAAATTGTTGTAGTTTCTTCTTTGGATGTTGATTCTGTTTTTGCGGTTGTAGTGGTTGTTGTATCTGTAGTCTCTGTCGTTGTTATCTCTTGTGGTTTGTTAATATCTTTTACCTCGCCTAAAGGTAGGCTACCAATATCTAAAGTCTTTTCATCTACATAGAATGAGTAGCCGCTATTGGTTGCTTCGTATGATATTACGGCAATAGCTCCATTTACTACTGTATCTGAATCGTTTAGACAAAGAATATTTATCATTCCTTCGGAGATTTCATTGCTTGAGTAAAATTTACAGTAATCTTTGGTATTTACGGAGGTTACTATGTTTACATCATTGGAAAATTTAACATTGAGAGCTACACCTGGTAGGTATGAACCATTTGTATTTACAATTACAGAGATTGTTTTCTCTGTTTTGTTGTCTTCTAGTGAAATGTCTACAGCTGCATGTGTTTTTCCAGCATAAATAATTGAAGCGATAAAGAGTATGGGGAGAGAAAGAAATATATTTTTGAGCAGTTTCATATGTTTTTATTATCCAACACAATTTATATGCAACTATGTTAACAGAGTTGTGGCTGTGTGTAAAGTTGGTAATGATAATATCTAGTATTTTATTTGACATGTACTTCTGAATAATGTTACTCTGGTTGGAATAATATGATATTCAATATTCACAACCTAAAAAGGAAAAAGAGTGTGTTGATGCTTGTGGTTGCTTTCTTACTGCTAACACCACTGATAGTTATCTCTTTTTCTCAGTCTTTTGATAGTAGGAGTAAAGCATCTCAAGACTATAAAAAAGTTACATCTCTTAGTTCTAAAAAATATTTACATATTATATCTAAAGGGGAATTTATAATTCCAGAGATTATTGCTGTTCCATCCAATGTTACTCAGAATGATTTAGAATACAAAGTAAATAATCCGTCTATTGTGAAGTTGGTGGATCCAACCACTTCTCGTACACGGCAAATAAATAAGTGGTTTGTTGGACTTTCAGAAGGAAATACTGTTGTAACAGTTTCTAGTAAATCAGATCCGTCAGTTAAAATATTGTTCTACATTCATGTGGTTAATGTTAGAGCAGTACCACTTAATGTTGGTGAGAAATATGATTTTGATGGTTACGGTGTAACCAAATGGACAGAACTTAATCCCTTAGGTAATATCTCTCTAAATAGTAATGGTGTTGTTACAGGCTTGAAAAGAGGTGTTGCTACTATAGTTGGTAGTGCTAATGGTAGGGAATTAGTTCGAATACTAATAGGTGTTGATTTAGCTTATAAACCAACATATCGTATAGAATCTTCAAAAATCGGCGGAAAAACATATAGCGGGTATATGTTAAAAGATAGTAATACTAATCGTAAAGTGACGGATACTAATAAGGTGTACACATCTTCCCAGAAAGATTTTTTAGAAAGTTATTTAACTCAAAAAGTAGAATCAGTTGGTGGCCTTAATAGTCGGGGTGGTAAAAATTACAAAACATTAACTGGTTCTAAGCAGGGGAGTCGTGCAGGTGCAGTTGCTGCCGCAAGATTTCTAGCGTTAGAGTTCCAATATAAGATACCTTATGCGAATGGTGATTGGGATGGAAATGTTTACAAAAAAGGAAAACACTCAAATAATGGAATGTTGGATTTTGGAAATTGGATATTTTCACCAAGTTGGTATAAATCTCGTGAGATCGTCGATTTGTATGGTTACAAGCTCAATATTCACGATGCAAATGATAATAGTACAGGTAAAGGTTGTTGGGGTTGTGTTACTGGTGGAAAGAATTATGTCATTCCCAGTAATAAAATTACTGCTTTTGTAGAATCACATGGCTTACATTGTAGTAGCTTTGTGTCTTGGGCTCTGTACAACGGAGGGTTGAATATATATAGTGCTATGAAATCTATAAACATGGTTGAAAATCTGACATATATGGCATCTAAACAACCAGGTGCTGAATATGTAATTCTTGCTGATGAGAATAAGAATCTTCAAAATGTTACTGAGGAACAATGGAAGAGAGTTAAAGTAGGTGACTTAATTTATTATACAGGAGATGTTCTTGGTGGGCATATAGGTATGATTATAGGTATTGATCATAGGAGTAAGTATATGTATATAGCTCATCAAAATCTTGATGGTATTACTGTTGATAGAGTAAATTATATGCGTCCACAAGAAAAAGGTTTGTTTAACGGCAGAATATGGCAAAAGATTATCTTGATGGATAATGTTTATGGATACCAGGGATATGTTAGTAGCATGTGGTAGATTTGTTTGACATGTACTTCTAAATAATGTTACTCTGGTTGGAATAATATGATATTCAATATTCACAACCTAAAAAGGAAAAAGAGTGTGTTAATGCTTGTGATTGCTTTCTTACTGCTAACACCACTAATAGTTGTCTCTTTTTCTCAGTCTTTTGATAGTAGGAGTAAAGCATCAGGTTATAGAAAAGTTACATCTCTTAGTTCTACTAAATATCTTCATATTCTCTCTATTGGTGAATTTATTATGCCCAATATATCTGTGACTCCAAGTAATGCTACTAGTAATGATCTTGTGTATCATATTGATAGACCTAATATTGTTAAATTAGTAGATGATAATAAAAATCCTAATAAGTCAACAAAGTTAATAGTAGGTCTCTCAGAAGGGGATGCTAGAATTAGTGTCTCTAGTAAGAACGATCCGTCTGTGAAGATAATTTTTCTCCTTCATGTTGTTAAGAGAAGAGCTCTTTCTTTGGGAATTGGTGAAAGTTATGATCTTAATGGTTATGGAGTTACTAAGTGGAAAGAGTTAGCTGCTCCTGGCAATATTAGTTTAAGTGAGACTGGTGTTGTAACTGGGAAGAAAAGGGGAGTAGCTTTGGTTGCAGGGATGAATGGGGATAAGGAGTTGGTTAGAATATACGTAGGTGTAGATCTTCTTGCGAAACCTACATATGCTCTTGTGCAGTCAAAGAGGGATGGAAAACTTTATCAAGGATATATGCTGAAAGATACTAGTGGGAGTCGTGAAATAGTTGATACAAGCAAAGTCTATACTTCTTATCAGAAAATATTTTTAGAGGATTATCTGACTCAAAAAGTTGAATCTGTTGGTGGGTTTGGTACTAGAGGGGGTAGAAATTACAAAACATTGACAGGTACTAAACAAGGTAGTCGAGCAGGTGCTGTTGCAGCAGCGAGGTTCTTAGCTCTTGAATTTCAATATCGAATCCCTTATGGCAACACAGATTATCTAAAAAAGGTGTATAAAAAAGGATCGGCGACTGAGAGGTTTGATTTCGGTAGTTGGTATAACTATGCCGATTATATGGGATCTTTAGAGCTTAATTACTTGTATGGATATAAAATTAATATTCATGATGCGAATGATAATAGTACAGGCAAGGGTTGTTGGGGATGTGCAACAGGTGTAGATGATTATCTGTATAGCTATACTCAAGGCATGTTTGGTGGAAGTTATCAGAAAGCATATGTTAAGTATCATGGTTTACACTGTGGTACATTTGTCGGGTGGGCTATGTATAATGGTGGTCTTAATTATATGGCTGGTGCTCAATCTCTTAAGATGAGGATTTTAGGTGAACCAGAAGGATATTTGCCATACAAACAACCTGGTGCGGAGTACCTGCATCTTTTTGATAAGGATAACAAAGTTCTGAATGTTACACAGGAGCAGTGGAAGAAAGTTACTGTCGGTGATCTAATATATCGTACTGGTCATATCGGTATGATAATAGGCATAGACCACAAGAATAAATACATGTATGTAGCTCATCAAACCCCAGATAGTATAATTGTTGATAGAGTAAATTACATGAGACCACAGAATCCCACAGATTTTGTAGGTTTGCCATGGCAAAAGATAATCTTAATGGATAAAGTCTATGAGAAGGGTGGTTATATAAGCAGTATGTGGTAATTTACGTATTTGTAATGTAATTGGGAAACTAATTGAAGAAGAGAAGAAAAAGGATTTGATGAAGGAGGATTCTGTATTGTTTGATGTTCATGTGCAATCGTATGTGTTAGGTAAAATTTTGATGTCCAAATATCCAAATGATTGGGCAGATAGGTTAATTAATAAAAGAGAGTTATAAATTAAAGAAATGGCTTTAAAATTCAATATTTGCATCTACACATATTTCTATGTATAATCACCATGTTTAATTTACATATCTCATATATTTCTAGCCTATCCTGGACAGTCAAAAGACTACCCATCTAGAAATATCAATTAAAAGGAAGGAAAAATGGAACAAACAACAAAAAAAGTCTCAGAGAAAACTAAGACTGTAAACAAAAGTTTTCAATTACCAGAATTAAAAGATTTACTTCAAGCAGGAGCACACTTCGGACACAAAAAAAGTGCGTGGAATCCTAGAATGAAGAAATACATATACGATGAAAGAAACGGTATTCACATTATTGATTTAGTAAAAACTCTAGAAAAATTAGAAGAAGCTCTAAAGAAATTAAGCAAAGCAAGTTCAAAAGGAAATATCCTAATCGTTGGTACAAAAGGTCAAGCTGCAACAATTGTACAAAAGGTTGCAACCGAAAATGGAATGTTCTACATCAACAGAAGATGGCCAGGTGGTCTCTTCACAAACTTTGATGGTATCAAAAAGAGTGTAGAAGGATTGATAAAGATGGAAGAGAAACTTGCAAGGGGAGGTGAAGGTCTTGTAAAGAAAGAGATTCTCTTAATGAGAAAAGAGGTTGAAAGGTTAAACAGAATGTATCAAGGTATCAAGTTCATGGATAAATTACCTGAAGCAATCATTGTCATTGACAGTAAGATAGAGGAGAATGCAATCAAAGAAGCTATCAATATGCATATCCCAATCATTGCACTAATTGATACAAACTGTAACCCAGATCTCATTGACTATCCTGTACCTGCAAATGATGATTCATTAAAGAGTATTGAACTTTTTGCAAATCTCTTTGGTAAAGTTGTCACAGAATCTCCAAAAGCACTCTCTGTTGTATCTCTAAGAAGAGATCACACTGCTACACTTGAAAGATTAAGTAGAGAGTACGAAGAGGAGAAAGAAAGACAGATTAAAATGGAGAATGAAGAAAGAGAAAGAATGAGAGCTTTAAGAGATGGAAAAGTTAAAGACAGTGCACAAGGATCACTTATCAGAGTTGTCAAAAAAGAGAAAGATATTGATGCCGACATAATCGCAGCTGAAGCTGTAAAAGAGAAAGAAGACAGTAAATCTGTTGAAGAGTTAGGTCTTTCTGCTAGAATTGTTAAATCTCTACTAGATTCTGGTATTGTAAATGTTGGAATGTTAAAGACATTAGGTAAAGATGAATTAAGTGAGATAAAAGGAATTGGAGCAAAGGCTGTAGAAGATATTATTAAAGCAATAAAATAAGTTGAGTAAAAATAAAAATGAACATATCAATAGATGATATTAAAACATTAAGAGAGAAAACATCTGCGGGAATGGGTTTGTGTAAAGAAGCACTTGTTAAAGCTGATGGTGATATGCAAAAAGCAATTGAGTATATCAATGAAAGAAGTGATGTTTTAAGTAGATTACACAACTTAACTGGTGCAAAATTAGGATTGTGTAAAGTTGCTTTTGAAGATGCTCAGAAAGATTTTGAAAAAGCAGTTGAAATTATTAAAGATAGAGGTTGGGATGAACCAATTGAAGCAGAGGATGAAAAGGTTGAAGGTATCATCGAAACATATGTTCACGGAGCTGAGCAAAGACTTGTCGCTCTTGTTGAGATTAGTACTAAAACAGATTTTGTTGCTAGAAACGAAGATTTTAGAAAATTTGCACATGAGGTAGCTTTGCAAGTTGCAGCTATTAAACCACAATATGTTTCAAGGGAGGATGTCCCTGAGGAGAAGGTCAAAGAGTTGGAGGAGATTTTTACAAAGGAAGTTGAGAGTGAGAATAAGCCAAAGGAGATAGTTGGAAAAATAATTGAAGGAAAGTTTAATAAATTCTATTCGGAGAAGTGTCTTTTAGAGCAGAAATGGTTTAAGGATGAGTCTAAGACTATGTCTTCTTTGTTGGATGAGTATATTCAGAAATTAGGTGAGCCTTTGAAAATTAGAAGGATACTTGTTTGGGAGGTAGGGCAGAAGTAGTTTTTGTTTGGTGGACAAGGAGGAGTGTTTGATATAGAATTGGTGCATAATATATAATGTACTTCTATGAGTATTGAAAACTTCAAAATAGATATAAATAAGTGTCTTAGTCATGTAAGAGAGGATTTGTCTCAAATTAGAACTGGTAGAGCTACTCCAGAGCTTGTTGAAGAAATTTTAGTAAAGGCATATGAATCAGAATCTCCTGTTAAGAATCTTGCAACTATTAGTGTTGTTGATGCAAAGACAATAAATATCCAACCATGGGATAAGAGTATTGTTGAAAATATTGGAAAAGGTGTATCTACTGCTAATTTAGGTTTCTCTCCAATAGTTGAGGGTGATAGGGTAATTGTTAAAATTCCAGATCTTACAGAAGAGAGAAGGAGTGAGTATGTTAGAATTATGAAAGACAGAATTGAAGATGGTAGAATTGCTGTAAGGCAAGTTAGACAGAAATATATGAAAGATGTTGATGAGAGAGAGAAGGCTGGTCTTTCTGAGGATGAGGCCGATCGTCTGAGAAATGAATACGAGAAGATTGTTAAAGAGGCAAATTCTGAGATTGAAGCAATTAAAGAGGAAAAAGAGAAAGAATTGATGACTATATAATTTAGGTGCTACATACATGTCTGTAATTTTCAATATTTTGTTGTTAATACTGGTTTTAGGTTTGCTTGTATTTGTTCATGAATTAGGACATTATGTTGTTGCTCGTTTAGTTAAAGCAAAAGTTTTAGAGTTTTCATTAGGTTTTGGTCCAGCATTGATTTCTAAGAGATATCATGGAATTCTTTATGCAATAAGAATAATTCCTTTAGGTGGATATGTAAAAATTCTTGGAGATGGAGATCCTGGTGAAGAGGATGTTGTTAAAGAGAGCGATTGGAAGAATAGTTTAGATAAGAAATCAAAAATTGCTCAAATTTCTGTAATGCTTGCAGGTATATTCATGAATATTTCACTTGCTGTTGCTATTTACTATGTTGTAATTGGTATGTCAGGGTGGAAACTGTATGTTAATACTGATCTTGAGAAATTTAATCCTTTTCTTGCTGAGGTTTACAGGGAAAAAACTGGCGATGTTAAATATGTTGAAGTGAAAGAGGGTAGTTCAGCCTCTAAGGCTAGTCTGCCAAAGGAAGGAAGGATTTTTTCAATTGATGGTACAGTTTTAGAGTATAGTGATGAAATTTCAAAGTTAATTAAAGCGAAGAAGGGAGGAGATGTTGTAATGAATATTTGTGTGAAGGATGATTCTACTACTGTTGATGCTGTTTTGAATTGTCAGAATTATACTGTTAATGTTCCTGAAGAAGGGGTAATTGGGATTGTTACAACTTCTAATTATGTGAATGTTTTGTCATATGAGAAGTTTAAGGTGTCTACTGGTTTTGCTCATTTGTACAATAATTTGAATTTAATTAAGAGAGAGTTTACTAAGATTTTTTTGAAAGCTAGGAGTACGGGTGATTATACGGAGCTTTCTAATAGTGTTTCTGGGCCAATAGGTATGTATTACATCATAGATCATTTTAAGGCATACGGTATTGTGCCTTTTCTTTCTATAATTGCGGATCTTTCTCTTTCTTTGGCAATTATGAATATTTTGCCAATACCTGCACTTGATGGAGGTAGGGTTTTCATTCTAATGCTTGAGGCGATTTTTAGAAAAGATATGAACAAGAATCTTGAAGCTTTGATTATAAATATTAGCTTCATAATTCTGATTGTGTTCATGGTAGGCATTATCATAAAAGACATTTTGAACATTCATGCTTTTGAGCAAATGTTCAAATAGGTACTCATAGTATCTTAAATAATTATGAAATAATGCCTCTAAACACACTCCTGCTAAGGATTTCTCTACACCTTCAACACCGTTAAATTTCATGGTATAATCAAAGATATTAAGTTAAAGGAGGTTTTATGTCAGTAATCGTACATTCTAACGAAAACATAGATAGTGCACTCAAAAGACTTCACAGAGAAGTTCTTAGAGAGAAGATTCTTGAATCCTACAAGAACAAGACATACAGGATTAGGAAAGCTGATCTCAAGATTGCTCAAAGAAAAGAGTGGGCTAAAATGAAGAGAAGAAGAAGAGCCGCTGCTAGAAGAGCAAGATAATTTGTTAATTAAGAAAAATGTCATTGCTTGATACTTTACGAAAAGATATGTTTGAAGCTTCTAAAACCAAGGATATTGGTAAGGCTGATATCTTGAAGATGGCTATGGCAAGTGTGAAAAATCAAGAGGTTGAGGTTGGGAAGAGTCTAAGTGATGAAGAGATTGTTGCTGTTTTAAGGAAAGAGTCTAAAAAAGTTGCTGATTCCATAGAGCAGTTTAAAGCAATGGGTAGAGATGATCTGCTTGATAAGGAGCAGTATCAGCTAGAGATTTTGGAGAGCTATCTTCCACAGTTAATGTCAAAAGAGGATATTGAAGTTGTTGTGAAGCAAAAGATTGCTGATTTGGGTGTTAGTAGTGTTAGTGATATGGGGAGAGTTATGGGCGTTGTCATGGGAGAATTGAAGGGTAAGGCTGATGGTGGTTTGGTTAAAGATGTTGTACAGGAAGTCTTGAATAGGTAGTCATGAATGTAGAAATCTTCAATTGGAGTAAGTTTTCAAAATATTGTAAAAGTCCCTCTGTTACTAAGAAAGTATTGTCAGAAATTCTTCTGTCAGAATTTTCTGGGTACAATATTTCAGAGTTGAGTATTATCTTTGTAGATGAGGGGTATATTACTACTCTCAATAGGGAGTTTAGAAATGTTGATTCTGTTACAGATGTGTTATCTTTTAATATTGATACAGAGCCATTAGTAGGAGAGGTGTATATTTGTCCAAAGTTTGTGAATTCAAACTTTACTGGTGAGAAATATTTTGAGGAGATAGTTAGGAATATTGTTCACGGCTTTTTGCATGTTTTAGGCTTTGATCATGAAGGTGAATTCATATCAAAGTATGAATCCAAGGAGGAGATGTTTGTAAAACAGGAATATATATTGCAAAATATACTTAATGAAATTAGTCGTAGGTCTGGGTAATCCAGAGAAAAAATATTTTTCAACGAGGCATAATGTAGGGTTTTTGTCTGTTGATTGTATAAGGGAGAGTTTGCTTCGTGAGAGGGGTGTGTCTGTGTCGGATTGGAAGAGGGAGAAGATGTTTAATTCTGAGGTATCGTTTGTGTCTGTTGGTTCTGAAACTGTAGCGATTTTGTTGAAGCCTTTGACATATATGAATTGTTCTGGTGAGGCAGTTGCGAAGGTTGTTAAGAAGTATGATATTGTTGATCTGTTTGAGAATTTGATTTTGATATATGATGATTTGGATATTGAGTTTGGAAATTTCAAAATACAGGTTGGTAAAGCTCCTAAGAGTCATAACGGAGTGAATAGTGTGATTGGTACGGTTAAGACAGATGATTTCAAGAATGTGCGAGTAGGGATTGAGAATAGATTGGGTAGGCCAATTAAAGGTGAGGATTTTGTTTTAATGAATTTTAGTAAAGATGAGGAGGTTGTACTGAATGAGGTTTTAGATGATGTTAGCAGGGAGATTGTTTCTGATATTCTTGCTCGCTAGTTAGCTATATCTGTATGTAGATTGCTTTTGTAGAGTTTTTGTAGACCTCTTTTACAGTTTCATATTTGTGCATTTGTAGTACTTTGTCATCATCTAGCACTATTGCGATATTGTTTCCCTCCAAAGTTATTCCCATATTTAGAATTTTATTATTCTCATCAAGTAGGAAAATTATTCTACCGTATAGTATTGGGTGATTGGAGTTAATATCCAATTCTATTAACATTTCATTCTTGTTTAAGTATGAGAGGAGAATATCTGCGAAATTTGAATTTTCTACATCATATGTATATTTGTTTTCTTCCTTTAGGTAGTAATCTGTTAAAACTGGTTCTATTGGGAGATGTATGTCGTAATATGCTTGAGAGATTACTCTGTATGAGTTGAATCCTCCGAGTGCATATTTGAGTTTGTTTGTACCTGTCCATTTATGGGAATTTACAATATTTAGTGCAGAGTCGGATACTTTTTGCTTTTCAGCTTTCTGTATGTTGTTTGTTTGGTAATTACCTATATTCATATCGTATATGTCTGATAATCTGTCATGGTCTATGTCGTAGTTCACATTCTGTTTTGAATCATATAGTTCATTGTTGTTGTATGTGTTAAGGGATATATAGCATGAGAGTGGTATTAGGATTACTGTTAGTATGAAAACTGCTTGTAGAAAAATTTTAATGTATATATTAGTTTGGAAGAATTTTTTGTAAACCATTGAGAAAAAGAGTGATATGAATGTGAGTTCTAACATAAATGTTGGAGATATCATGTATCCTGCGAAGAGGTTTGTTTTGAATATGTGCTTTAATACTCCAAATTTGTGTGTGGATATTGGGTAGAATATGGCTATGTCGTTAGCTATCATATCTGCAATGAGGTGGGATATTGTACCGATTAGGAAGGTGTTTGCCAGTATTTCTAATATTTCACATGTTATGCTTGCTGATGTTTTTTTGTTTAGTATTCTTGAGAGTGGTCTTGCTGTTGCTCTTAGTAGTATCCAAATGAGTATGTAGGTGATTGGGTAGTGTGTTAGAAGGTTGTGGTGAATGCCTGCTGGGAGGTTTTTGATTACTGTGAAGAATAGGTCGAAGTCTGGGAGGATTCCAAATATTAGTGAGCATATTGCAATGGTTATTTGTTCTGTTGTTTTTAGCTTTTTTATTCTTTTTTGTTGTATTACTTCATTTGCTATGTATGAGAGTGGTGCGTGTGCTAGTAGCATATTTTTGATGTGTAAATTTACTTTGATATTATACATATTTTCGGAAGATTGATAAAATATGCTTGTGTTTAAGAATAGTGAAGTGAAGAAAAGTGTAATAGGTGAGTTTGTAAAGGTGTATAAACCCTTTTCAAAAGATATTGTAAATTTGGGTAAGATTTCTGGTGTTGATGAGGAGTTTGCTGAATTTACAGCTCAGTTGCTTGGTGATGTTTTGGGTAAGAGTGTTTGGCTTTCAACTTCTTCTCAAGTTGAGAAGGATTCTTCTGGTAAGGAAATTCGTTTGAGTGTAGGAGGAAGCTTTGTTTTGGAAGAATTTCTTGATTTGGGGTATGAGAGGGTTGAGAGAGTTTGGAATGAGGGTGAGATTTCTGTTTTAGGGGATATTGTTTTGATATGGGGTTTTAGTATGGGTTCGTTGGTTAGGCTTAGTCTTTTAGGTGGGTGTATTGAGAGTATTGATTTGGTTGATATTGATAGTAGGAAGAAGATTAGGAGTGTGGCTAGTAAGGTCTTGGTTGATGCTTCTTCACAGATAGTGGTGGGCAATGATGATATGGATTCTTCTGTGCATTTGTGTCTTGTGAATGATATTGATGGTGGTGATGCTTTTGCTTTGGGTATTGAGAAGATAGTTGGTGGTGATGCTTTGGCTACTTCTAAGGTGTTGTTGGAGATTGTGAAGAATTACAAGAGTAGAGGGTACAAGGTTTTGTTTGCAACAAGGAATATTGATAGGTATCAGAATGATTTTGGGAATGAGTATGCAGAGTATATAGATGAAGTGTTTGTTGAGGATATGTCAAAATTTTCTGTGCAGAGAGGTTTTGCTTGTTCTGTTGGTAAGATATTGTTTTTGACAGATTTTGAAGTTCTTGGTGAGGTTGATCTTTCTCTTTTGAGTGAGAGAAATGCTGGTATTGATGCTTCTAGTGTGGATATTTTGAAGAAGATTCTCCCTGGTGATTATGTTGTGCATAGAGATCATGGTATTGGTAAGTATATGGGTATCCATCAGGGTAGTGATGCCCAGTATATGGAGATTAGGTATGCTGGTAAGGATAGGTTGTTTGTACCGCTTAGTGCTTCTGAGAAGATTACGAAATTTGTTGGTGCTGGTAGAGTTAAGCCAATTCTTACTGGTTTGAACAGTGGTGTTTGGAGGAGGATTTCGCAGAAGGCAAAAGAGAAAGCAGAGGAGATTGCTAAGGAGTTGTTGCAGTTGTATGCATTGCGAGCTACACAAAAGATTACTCCTGTTATGGACAGTGTTGATTCTTTAGATGCTTTGAATGGTTTTGTTTCAGAGTTTGAATTTGAGGATACTGATGATCAGATTCTTGCTACTAAGCATATTGTTGATGATTTTGGTAAGAGTG
>JBHAMS010000049.1:0-7374 GCA_041828405.1 Candidatus Dojkabacteria bacterium | reverse complement strand
TTTACGAATCTTTACTCCAGAATTTCTTGATATGCTAATAGGTGTTGCAGATTGTAATGAACATTTAATTAAGTGTTGATTGAAATTTTCTTTTATATATGATGTAGTTATTGAACTAGTAGGGTAGAATGGTGGATTAGGTAGTATATATGAAGATATTGAAAATATGGTTATGAATGATGAAGAGATATTAAATATGCCAAATTTCGAAGAGATTATGGAAAATACTAAGAATAGGATAAATAGTATTGAAAACATACAGAGAAGGTTGGAACAATTACATCTACTAAAAGAGGTTGAGTTGATTGATAATGCAAAGGATTACACAGATTGGATTAAATATTTGTTGAAAGATGGTGTTAAGCATGTTTCTATTTTAGAAGGGAGTTGGTGTAAATTATTGGAAGAGGAATATATGAAGATATTAGGTATAGATAAAAAGAATTTTGATAATTTTGTTGTATATGCAAAATCTAAATAGTTAAGAAGATTTCCCCTTTTGAGTTGGATAATTGTATATATATTTATAGTATGCTAGAATACTATAGGTTGAGTCCTTTAACAATAAGAAAGTGAGATGTGAATGGGAAATTTGGAATGGATGTGTGTAAGTGTTTTGAATCATCAATATAGAGCAGTAGTGGATGGCAAGGGAGATATTTTCATTAACCTAACGGCTAATGACATTGTCGCTGGTGATTTTATCATACCAAGATCTAAGCATTATGCCTATGTTACTGATGATCAGTTCGTTGTTGGGCTTCCCCAACAACAAAAAGATTTGTACTATGTTGTAGAGTACTCTGTTTTCAGAGTTATAGATAGAAGTGATTTGTGTATTGGTGTGAGAGCTAGGGAAGAAAATGGAAAAATTTATCTTTCACCCCTAAAGGAATACATTCCTAAAGATTAAAACTCGACCTATAGGTGGGTATCATATTTTTTATAAAAGATACCTGCCTATTATCTTCATTTGCATGAAATATTCAAAAAATGGTATAATATTCTATAGGTTGATACCTATAACTGCTCATTAAAAATCTATCTACTCAAATTCTTCTTTTATCCACTATTATTACCTCTATACAGATATCAATATATATTCATACCTTGATGTTTGCTATGAGGTAATAATATCTCAAATATATTAAACATATGGTGAGGGAGTTAGAAATGAAAGAGAATTCATCTGTATACATGTATATCGCAATATTTGCGATTGTCATCATCCTCTTAGGTTACTGTATGCAAGGATTTTACGAATCCGATACAGATATGCAACTAGACACTAGCCTAGCAAAACAGAGGATAGAAGCTGAAGCCCAAGTAACAGCTATTAAATATGCTCCAATACCAAGTGGGACATTGGACATAAACGAGACCCCAGACACTTATATGTTTGAACTGAAGTTTCAATACGAGGATTTCGACTTGGATTGTAAGGTCGAAAAAGATAAGAGGTATATAATTCAGGACAATCACAAACCGACACAGATATCTTTCTCTGTAAATAAAGAATACTGTAGCAGTCGAAGTGGGTATCGTAAACAACAGCACTCAAATGTCTTTTGGGGGTCTAGATACTTCCGAAGTGTGGTTATTTTGGAGATTTCTCCAGATGGGAAGATTTCATATGAGATAGTCATACATGATGTACATGGATCGTGGGAACGGTTCAAGAAAGGAATAGACATAAATTTGAATTCTTAATGAGTAGATAGTTTTTAGGGAAGTCCCTATACAATATTTTTACATATTTAGGGACTTCCTCTACTCTTTTTCCAACATTCATACAACTAAATACTGCTCAAAACAAAAAATTTGACCTACAAACATATTTCCAATATAATACAACGATATTTTCCAAATAATATACTAATTTTCAAAACATTAAACAGATGGCAAAGGTAAAAAGAAATATAATAGCTTTGAAATGTGCAGAGTGTAATCAAAAAAACTATACACAATTTAAAACTAAAAATATTAAAGATAAATTAGAACAGAACAAATACTGTGCTACATGCAAAAAGCATACGGCACATAAGGAGGCCAAAGTAAAATAATTAGCTCTTTACCTTGAACTGGGCCCATAGTTTCAATGGTTAAAACAGCGGTCTCCAAAACCGTAGTTCACCGTTCGAGTCGGTGTGGGCCTGCCAAAATAAAAATATAGATATGATAAAAGAAGTAATTAGTGAAATAAAACAAAGTAAGTGGCCAACAAAGAAAGAAATGCTAATGATGACCATATATACATTAGTTTTCTGTGGTATAATCACACTAGTTATGGTTGGTTTAGACCTATCCTTAGCAAAAATAAGGGACTGGTTCCTTAATATGTAAAATAACAGAGATGACAAAGAAAGAGAAAACAAAAAAAGAGAATCCTAATGCCAAGTGGTTTGTTTTGAATATTAGGACAGGATATGAGAATAGTATTCAAAAGGAGATTAAACAGAGAGCAGAAGCTACTGGTATGCAAGACAAGATTTTAGAAATCTTAGTACCTGTTCAGAAAAAGATTTTTGTAAAGAAGGGAAAACAGGATGTAAAAGAGGAAAAGATATTCCCGGGATATGTGTTGATAAAGATGGAGTTGGATAATGGGACATGGGATTTGGTACAAAATACCGAGGGTGTTAGAGGATTTGTAAAAACAGATAGATATCCAAAGCCTCTTGCAGAATCAGAAGTGAGAGCAATTACAAAGTTTATGGAGGTAGAGCAACCATCATATCAGACATCATTTAGTATTGGAGAAGCTGTAAAGATTACAGAGGGTGCATTCGCAGACTTCATCGGAAGCGTACAGGAGATAGATACAACTAAGGGTAAGATAAAAGTCCTCATCTCATTCTTAGGAAGAGAAGCCCCTGTAGAATTGGAGTTTTCTCAAGTAGCAAAGCTTTAGTAATATTAAATATTTTGTAATATGGCAAAAGAAATAAAAAAAATAATTAAAATGGTAATACCTGCGGGAATGGCAACAATGGCTCCTCCTATAGGCCCTACACTTGCTCCATACGGTATTAACACTCAAGATTTCTGCTCACAGTTTAATGACAAGACAAGAGAGAGTAATGGAATTTTAACACCTGTGATTTTAACAATTTATGAGGACAGAACTTTTGATTTCATACTTAAAACCCCTCCTACTTCGGAGTTAATTAGAAGAGAACTAAAAATTAAGAAGGGTTCTGCAAAGCCAAACTTGGAGAAAGTTGGTAAATTAACAAAGGAGCAGATAATGAGGATTGTTGAGGTAAAAATGCCAGACTTGAATACTTCAGATCCAGAGCAGGCAGCGAAGGTTATTGCTGGTACAGCTATGCAAATGGGTATAGAGGTTGAAATTTAATGTATTAAACAAATCAAACTATGAAAAGAGGTAAAAAATATACAAAATTAGCAAAAGATATTAAGAAAAAGCCTTCGTACAGTATGGAGGAAGGTATTAAAGTTGCAAAGCAGTATTCATATAGTAAATTTGTTGGGACATTGGAATTGCATGCTACTGTGAAAGTTCCAAAGGATAGAGATGCAAAGTCATTAAAGGGTGCATTGTCATTACCACATTCATCTGAAAAGAAAGATGTTAGGATTGCTGTGTTGTGTACTCCAGATATGGATAGTAAGGCAAAGGAGGCTGGTGCAGATTTTGTAGGTATTGATGAGATTGTTAAGAGTGTAAAAGCTGGGAAAATTGAGTTTGATGTTGTTATTGCAACACCAGCAGTTATGCCTAAGATTGCAATTTTAGGTAAGGAATTAGGACCAAAAGGTTTAATGCCAAGTCCTAAGAATGGTACAGTTACAGATGATATTGTCTCTGCAATATCCGAATACAAGAAAGGAAAGCAAACTTTTGCTTGTGATGCTTCTGGAGTGATGCATATCGCAGTTGGGAAGCTTGATTTAGATGATGAGAAGCTGCTTGAGAATATTAAAGTTGCTATAAATGCAATTGCAGAGGTTATCGGGAAATCACCAGAGCTATCGATCAAATCGATGCATCTTTGTCCAACAATGGGACAAAGTGTAAAGGTTACTCTATAAATAGCAGTGTCCCATATTATTTTCGTTTGTAAGAAACATATTAAAATCCCCTACTACAAGGGGATTTTTGTTTGTGAAAACAATTACTGTTAAAGATCAAAAATGAAAAGAATTTTACCAAAACTATTTGAACATTTCTCAAAAAAGATTACTCGGATTTTGACTAGACACCTCCCCTACCCTTAACAAGCCCCTCCAACAGAAGGAAAAACACTACCAAGAAAAAGAACAACTTTAAGGTTCACAATCAAAATCCAAATTACGCACACCTCATAGTATCTTAAATATTTATGAAAAAACACCAAATAATCCTTGTATACCAAATGGAATCTTGCAAGTGCGACACCTTCCCAATATAATAATGAAGTAATGATTATCGTAACAGGAGGAACAGGACACATAGGCAATGTACTCGTCAGATACCTTCTAAAAAAAGGATATGATGTCACCGTCATAGACAAAATGCCAAACACCGATCCAGCCATAGCAGGATTACCAATACATTACACCCAAGCGGATATTAGAGAAAAAGATGCCCTACTCCCCGTTTTCAAAAAAGCAGACACCGTTATCCATCTTGCAGGAATAATCTCCATAATGCCTGGAAAAGAAGAGCTACTAAGAAGCGTTAATATTCAAGGCACAAAAGCGGTAATACAAGCATCTAAGCAAGCTAAAGTTAAAAAACTTATATACATCAGCACTGTACATGCCCTCTACGAGCCTCCTAAAGGCACTCCAATCACTGAAAAACTCGCAGAGGTAGATGAAGTATTAGGAGAGTATGCCAAGACAAAAGTAATCGCCACAAAAGAAGTAAAAAAAGCTTTCTCCGAAGGCTTGCAGGGTAATATCATATATCCCACAGGAGTCATCGGTCCATATGATTTTAAGAATTCTGAAATGGGTACACTGATTAGAGATTCTAAAAAATACACTAAACTCTTTTACCTGCAAGGAGGATATAATTTTGTAGATGTAAGAGATTTGGCAAAGGGAATAATTCTTACACTAGAGAAAGGTAGAGATGGTGATGACTATATTTTTGGTGGCGAGGGTTTGTCCATATATCAACTTTTTCAAATGCTTGCGAAACTTACTGGTACTGCAGAGCCAAGAGTAAAGGTGCCTGATATGCTTGTTAAGATAGTCCTACCAATTTCTGAATTTATCTACAAGATTCTTAAAAAGACCCCTATTCTCACGAAATACTCTGTTGATGTTTTGAATTCAAACTATATGGTTAGCTCTGCTAAGGCAGAGAAATCTTTAGGGTATAGATATAGAAATATTGAGGAAACTATTAAAGATACTTTTGATTGGTTGAATGGAAAAGAAATTGATATTGAATAAAAAAAGAAGAAGGAGAGTACTCATATTTGGAGGTACAGGGTTCATTGGTTCATATGCAACACACATGTTTTTGCATGCTAATTATGATGTTGTAGTTGTTTCTATTGATACGGATGTTAAAAGTAATGAGTATGTGAGGGGTGCAAGATTTATTTATCTGGATCTGTACAAGAGTACAGATGAGTATATGAGAAAGATTATGAAGGGTGTGGATTATGTTGTATTTCTTGCTGGTGCTGATGATAGGTGTGTGCCTAAGGCTCCTGCTTTGGAGTTTTTTAGAGTAGCGAATGTTGAGAGTACAAAGAGAGTTGTACGAATCGCCAAAGAGGTTGGTGTAAGAAAGGTTGTTGTTGCTTCTTCCTATTTTACATATTTTGCAAGGAAGTTTCCTGAATGGAATTTGGAGGATATTCATCCATATATTAAGGCTAGGTGTGAGCAGGAGGATTGTGTGATTGGTTTGAGTGAGAATGATTTTGATGTGATTGTCCTTCAGCTTCCCTATGTTATTGGTGGTATTAAGGGGAAATTTCCGTTGCTTAAACCTTTGGTAAATTATGTTAAATCACCTTTTCCCACCCTATTTATGAATGGTGGTACTGCGGTGATTGCTGTTGATCATGTTGCTGAAAGTATTTTGAATTGTTTTGAGAAAGAGATCGATTCTGGAATTTATGCTCTTGGTAGTAAAAATCTTACATGGGATGAGTTTGTTTGGAAGATTCAGCCAACGGAAAGGATTATTCATGTACCTTTGTTTTGTTTGAGAATTTTAGGTTGTTTTGTTGATTTTGTTAATTTTTTAAGAGGGAGGGAGAGTGGTTTGAGGATGAAGGAGTTTGTAAAACTACAGGTCAAAGAGTTATTTCTTGATATTAAGTGCTGTAGAGAGTTTTTTGAAAATTCTGATGATGTGTTAGATTCTGCTTTCGAGGATATGGTCAGTGAGTCTTAGTTGAATGTGATATGCCAATATTTGCAGAAGCTATTGATTCAATTCGATTTTTAAGTTAGTATGAGGAAGTTATGAAACCTGCTCCGCTAAGAATTCGGCCAGTTATAAAGTATTTCTTGATGTTTTTTGCGGTTGTTTTAACTACCCTACTCATCATTTACAATTTAATTCCCAAGATAGAGGTTAAAGCGTACGGTTCAGATGAATTTGTTACCGTTTGGAATACTGATTTGGGGAATGACAACAAAACATCTGTAGGGTTCAGAGTTGCTTATGATTCAGGTGTTAACCCACTCTACGATGTAGACTGGGAGTGTGATGGTATATGGGATGAGACAGGCTTAACAGCAGGGAGAAAAATACATGATTATGGGACAGCTGGGATATACACAGTATGTATGAGGGGAACTATTCCAAGATTTCATCTCCAAGAAGAAGCCCGTTTTGCAGAAAAATTGATAGAAATAAGACAGTGGGGAACAAATCAGTGGACAAGCATGGAGAATTCTTTTGTACAGGCTATAAATTTGCAACTAACAGCAACTGATGCCCCAGATTTGTCAAGAGTAACTTCTATGCAAAAAATGTTTGCATTAACAAAACAATTTACAGGGCATCCTTCCATGGCGAACTGGGATACAAGCAATGTAACAAATATGAATGACATGTTTAATAATGCAACCGCTTTTAATCAGGATTTAAGTAATTGGAATACTACAAGTGTAACAAGTATGGTCGGTATGTTTGACAATGCAACCGCTTTTAATAACGCAGGACAACCACTTAATTGGAACACTTCGAGCGTAGAGAATATGGCGAGAATGTTTGCATCTGCAACATCATTCAATGTACCTTTTGGAGAGAGATGGAATACTGCAAAAGTTACAAATATGACAAATATGTTTCGAGCAGCAACAATTTTCAACCAAGATATATCAAATTGGGATGTTTCCAAAGTAATAAATACTTCCGCCATGTTTAATAATGCAATAGCTTTCAATCAGAAT
>JBHAMS010000048.1:0-5699 GCA_041828405.1 Candidatus Dojkabacteria bacterium | reverse complement strand
GGAAAGATGTTGAATATTAAATTAGTTGTTCTTGTGAATGAGGGAAGTGCTTCAGCATCAGAAATTCTTGCAGGTGCTTTACAGCAGAATGACAGAGCGGGGGTTGTTGGTACGAAAACATATGGAAAGGGTACTGCACAGAGGATATATCCACTGCCTGACGCATCAAGTCTACATCTTACAGTGCTGAGATGGTTGCTTCCAGATGGTCAAAATATTGATAGAGAAAATTCCATAACACCAGATGTTGAAGTAGAGTTAACAGATGAAGATTTCAAAGCTGGAAGAGATCCACAAATGGATAAAGCTATAGAAATGCTTTCTAAATAAATTTTTACAAAAATATAAATATATGGCAGAAGAAAAAAAGAAAAAAGATACATTGAAATATGGTGATACTGTAGAGAAATCTAGTAATAGGGGAAAAGGAATTGCACTTTTCTTTGTGTGGTTCTTTGTCCTACTTATCTGTATGTGTGGTACGGCAATAGTTGTAGGTGGATATGTATATAACAATAATAAGGAATTTACAGCTTTTGTTGATTCAATCATCAAGAAAACAACAACAGAGAGTAGTGTTGAGCAAAAAAGTGATGAAAGCAAGAAGGTTTTGGTTGTTACACAAACAGAGAAAAACACTATTGATATTGTAGAACAATCTATGCCATCAGTTGTAAGTATTGCTCTGTCACAGGTTTCTTTAAGTCAAAAAACAGGTGTTGTTGATGAGAGTAGTAAAATTGGAACAGGTTTTGTTGTAGATGCAAGTGGTATCATTGTAACCAATCAACATGTTGTTTCAGGCTCAACAGCTGGATACAAAATCATAACTAATGAGGGTGAGGAGTACAATGTCGAGCAGATACTCAAAGATGATTTGTACGATATTGCTGTCTTAAAAATAGATACTCAAGGTAAAACATTCAAAGCCATAGAATTGGGAGATTCTTCCAATTTGAAAGTAGGACAATCTGTGATAGCCATAGGTACGCCTCTAGGAGAGTACTCTGGTACTGTTACAACAGGAATCATAAGTGGACTGAATAGAAAGGTAACAGCATCATCTAACTCAGGTTGGTTTACTACGACATCCAAAACATATGAAGGAGTTATTCAAACAGATGCAGCTATTAACTCAGGAAACTCTGGTGGACCGTTGATAGACTCACAAGGCCAAGTAATTGGTATAAACTTTGCGACAACAGCATCTGCTGATAATATATCGTTCTCGATACCCATCAATAAAGTTAAGGGAAGGTTGGAAGAGTATAGAACATACGGTAAATTCATCAAACCTTATCTAGGAATCTCTTACCAGATGATTAGCAAATACGAGGCATTGCTATACTCCTCACCAAATGTTGTATCTGGAGCTTTGATAAAAGAGGTTGATAGCAATGGTCCTGCATATAGTGCTGGTATTAGAAGGGCAGACATTATTACTAAATTTGATGGAAAAGAAGTAGAAGTATCCTTAGGTGATATGATTCAATCAAAAAAGGTTGGAGATGAGGTTGAAATTGAAGTAAATAGAGCAGGGGAGGTTATGACTTTCAAAGCCAAACTATCAGAATCTAACTAACAGAAACCTATCAAAATTTCTGTAATCTTTAATTAGGAGAGTGTCTTCATAAAGGTACTCTCTTAATTTTTTTGTAATAGATGGATCAATTTCAATAAGCAGGGTTGCCATACATTTTCTTCTTCTAATTTCATCAATAAGTGGAATATAGTACTTAACTCCATCAATACCCGCCTCTAAAGCAAGTTTCGGTTCGTAACCCTTAACACTCTCATCAAGCTCCTCGTACATCTTTGAAGGAATATATGGAAGATTTGCAACAATCAATGTACTGTCATCAATCTGTATATCATCTATCAAATTAGATTGCTTAAACAATATCTCTTGGCAATTATTATTTCTCGCATTATACTGAGCTATATCTAAAGCCTCTTTGCTAACATCTACCGCATAGTACTCAATATCATTTCTTTCTTTACATGCAAGAGCAATTGAAATGGCAATACAACCACTACCTGTACCAACATCAATAACTTTTGAAATATTCTTCTTTGCAATAATTGAAACGGCAATATCTACAAGCTGTTCTGTCTCAATTCTAGGAATAAGGGTATTCTGACTCACTACAAACCTATGAGTACAAAACTCAGCATAACCACGAATATACTCCCAGGGCTCATGCTTCACAATTCTCTCAAGCACTCCATCAACAAGATTACTATCTCCATCACAGTAATCATAAATTTCATTAGATATTCTCGAAATATCAAAATATCCCTCACGCTCCAAAACTTTCTGAATACTGTAAACCAGCTTAAGATTCCTGTTCACTACTAATCTTCTCCTCTAACAACTGATTTTGAATCGCATCTGTAATATCATCAATCATCTCCTGTATACTTCCATTAAGAATCTCATCCAAATTAAACCAAGAAATCTTTACTCTATGATCTGTAATTCTATTCTGTGGGAAATTATATGTCCTAATCTTCTCTGCCCTCATAGATGAACCAATTTGTGACAATCTCATATCTGCTCTCTTACTCATCTCCTCCTGCTTTTTAAGATCGTAAAGCCTTGATCTCAACATAGTCATAGCTTTCTCCTTGTTCTGACTCTGATGTTTCGTTTCTTGGCAACTAACAACAATTCCAGATGGAATATGTGTAATTCTTACTGCAGAATCAGTACGATTAACACACTGACCACCGGCACCAGATGCTCTCATCACATCAATTCTCAAATCCTCAGGATTAATCTGTACATCAACCTCCTTTGCTTCTGGTAATATAGCTACAGAAGCAGTAGAAGTGTGAATTCTTCCAGAAGACTCAGTTGTCGGTACTCTCTGTACTCTATGCACACCACTCTCATATTTAAGATTCTTAAATACATTCTTACCATCAATTTTTGCAGACACCTCCTTATATCCACCTCCCTCTGTAATACTACTATTTATGATCTGTACCTCCCAACCATTATGATTGGCAAAATTAGAATACATTCTAAAAAGATCGCTAGCAAACAAAGCTGCCTCATCTCCACCAGCACCAGCCCTTATCTCCATAATTACCGCCTTATTATCATCTTCATCAGAAAGCTCTCTTCCAATAACAATCTTCCTTATCTCCATATCTAAATTAACAATTACTTCCTCCAATGAAGTAATTTCTTCCAATGCCATCTCTTTCAATTCAAAATCTTGTTCGGATTCTGCCATGAATTTTGTATCTTCAAGGTCTTTAATAGCTTTCTGTATTTGAGATGTTTTGAATGAAAGATTGGAGTAGTAGGAGAGATCATTACTTAAAGCTGACATATCAATACTTTTTGGAGGGTTGGTAAGAAGATTTTCGATTTCAGCAACCTTTTCCTGTGCTGTATTTTTAACATATTTTGCTTTGTATGGTTGAAGATCCATATATGGATAATATCACCTTAGGTTATGTATTGGAAATTTACTTCTTGCTGATTTTTGCGTTCTCTAGCATATCTCTTAAAGAGAGTGATGTTGCAGGCTTTGCATTCATCTTCTCCATTTTCTCTCTTCTTTGCTCCATCTTCTCTTTCTTGCTTCTGAAAGACATAGCTTTTGATTTTGCCATTCTCTCCTCATACTTCTTTACAATATTGTCTGTATCAACAATCTTTTGCTCTCCAGTGTAGAATGGGTGGCATTTTGAGCAGATATCTATACTCATACCTTCTTCCTCAAGTGTACTGCCAGTTACAAATGTATTGCCACATGAGCATGTGATTGTGAACTGGTTGTTATATTTTGGATGTATGTCTTTTTTCATATACAAGAGAGGATTATATTAGAAGAATATGTTTAAGTCAAATGTAAAAATGGTTTAATGAAAATGTTTGTCTTAAAGGCTTTTTAAAAATCATGTGTTTTTAGTTGACATCGTGTCCTAAATGATGGTACTTTATTTACAGTATGAATATTCATTTTAACAATTTTAAAGAAAAGAAGAAGATTGGGTTGTTACTGTTAGCATTTGCTTTGTTAACTCCTCTTGTTATTCTTTCTTTTTCTTCCTCATCCTTTGATTCTAGGAGTAGTGCAAGAACGGAGAAGATTGATCCCAAATTTGCTAAGGCTAATTTGAATCCTGATAATGAAATAAACCTAGATGATTTCAGTGTTTTGTATGGTCATATAAAAAAGAATAGAAAAGATCCAAAGTATTATAATAAGGTTGCTGATTTGGCAAGTGATAATAAACTTGATTTAGATGATTTTCTTGAGTGGCTTAAGTTGTATCGTGCATTTAGAAAGTGGGTTACAGAACCAATAGATGTTGTTAATCCTACTGTTGCTGTTGGATATACTGGTACAGGTAAAGATGGTTCTGTTACAGTAGCTAGTAATATTAATATGAATACGCAAAGACTGATCCCTTCCAGAGAGTCCACTTGTCCTGATGCTCCAATGTATAGTGTGAAATCTTTTAGTGGTGATGGTAAATCTTTGGAAACAGTAGAGGCAATACAAACTAATTGTTTGAAGAAAGGTGATGAAATATTGATAATTAATTTACAAGGAGTAAGTACAGACATAAATAATGTTGGTAACTGGGAAACTTTGATAGTTGATAGTGTCGGAGGACAGAAGATTACATTTACTACGAAGAAAACAAAATTTTATGGTAATATGACTAAAGTTAACGGTAAGGATGTTGGTACTGATACAGGTATTGGCACTGCTACAAACTCCCATAGAGTTATGGTGCAGAGGGTTCCTAATTATGATAATGTTACTGTTAATAGTGGGTCTACTTTGACAGCATCTGCTTTTACTGACCGAAAGAAAGGTGGTGTTGTATTCTTTAGGGCTAAAGGAAATGTAACTATTAATGGTGCTATTTCTGTAGTAGGCTTAGGGTATCAAGGTGGCTGGGCTACTTCAGATATTGCTGCGCCAAGTCCTTCTGGAGATAGCCTTTTTGCAGATTCAGCTAGTAGCAAGGCTGGATATGGTGGTGGTTTAGCAACTCAAAGAGTTGGTGGCAAAAGAGAAGGTGAAGGAGTTGAAATTTCTCCTGAAGATGGTAAAAAGAAAATCAATGGGTATGATGGTAAGTTTAGTGGCGGTGGTGGTGCTGGTGTCTTTGGTGGGTATTGGTCTTATACATTTAATATGTTTACAGGCACCGAGGGCAAAGGTAACGGTGTTGTGTTCGCAGGTGGTGGTGGCGGTGGCGGTGGCCATGCTACTGGCGGTACTGGTGGCAGTGATGGAACGGCAGGTAAGGGAGCTACCTGCAATGCTGGTGGTACTGGGAATGCTAAAGGAAGTGGTGCTGGTGGAAAAGCAAAAGTTGTAAGAGAAAATAAGATTTTTAACAATACTGATACTTATGATGGTTATGCAGGATCTGGTGGCGGCGGTGCTGGTGGGTATTTTTCTTCCCAATTGAATAAGCTTTTTTTTGGTAGTGGTGGTGGTGCTGGTGGTACTGGAACTTATGGAGGAAATGAAGGCAAGAATCAAGACCAGGTATTTCTAAAAGGTGGAAATGGTGCTCGTGGTGGAGGTATAGTATTTATCGCTGCTCATAAAATAGCTGTAACCGAAGTGTTTGAGGAAGTCTTCTTTACTTTTTACTTCTGATTTGCCATCTGAGTCTTCTTTGTATGCACAAGGTATGAGAACAGCAGGGTCAATGTT